>NZ_PFKO01000282.1:0-1561 GCF_002784285.1 Candidatus Infernicultor aquiphilus | reverse complement strand
AGACAGGTACGCACGCAGACAGGTACGCACAGACAGGAATTGTGCCCTCGCCATATTATTACCTAATTTCTCCTGTGGACACGATGCATCGTGCCCCTACATTACCATTCCCCGATCAGGTCGAGGACAGGTTTGTTTACTTTTTGGGTTACAATCATAACATTGAATTTAAAACTTCTTGAATTTTTTGTGGTGAAGCTAATATATGAGCTTTTTTAAGCTTAGACTCTAAGGTCCTCTCTAAGAAAAAGGCCAGAAAACAGATTACAAAATGGCCTTTTATTCTCGGTTCGGTCCACCTAAATCCTGCCCCCACGTAAATATTTGCTTACCTCTTTATACAATATATTTATCCCCATCACGAATTAAAGGCTTACCTATAACTTTTAAAGGAATATATTTCTCGGCAAATAAAAGATGGTTCATGTACTCAAATAAGGTTACGATCCCGGGTGTTTACGATGTGTCCGTTCCGTAGGACTGGCGCAAAACTTGCTTTATATGTAAATAAAAACCCTACTGCAAGTTTTGTGACATAGGGTTTGTCTCGAAGGGTAGGCTGGTTTTTAGACGTCACGTAAATATCGTGTTATCTGAAGTGCTGTACTTACATATCATATTTCAAAAATTCTTTTTCTATTTCATCTGATATTCTAAAACCTTCATTTCTTAATTTATTTAAAACTTCTTGTGTTGAAGTAATTATATTCCTTTTCCTGGCCTTAATTAAAACTCCTATAGTTCCTGTTATTTTTAAATTAAGCTTTTGAGCTAGTTTTCTAGCTTTAAAATCATCCAAAATAATAACAATATCATCAGTTTCAACCGCTAAAGCAATTGTACTTGCTTCACCTAAGTCAACAAAATTTTTCATTAATTTTAAATATTTATTATCGCTTACTTTCCTCACTTCAATCCAATCAGGAACAGTTTTACCAAATTCTTTTGAAACTTCCTCCGTAATAAATACTTTGCCGTAAAGTTCTTTCAATACATCTAACATCCCAATATTATCAAGTACTATTAAACAACTTGTATTAGAAATAATATTAGGCATTTTCTATATCGCCTTTTAATTCTTGAACACTATAGTTAAAAACTGATACATCATAATGCCCTAATAATTCTATAAATGTCCTTTTAGACACACCAGCTAGCTCAGCACCTTCCCCTAGAGATAACTTGCCTTGCTCATATAACCTTGATGCTATAAGCAATTTTGTTTCCTTCTCACTTAACTCAAAAAAATCAGGAACTGTTAATGATATAGTTTTCATGATAATACTGCTCCCTTCCGTTTCCTAAATATTACATTTTTATTATACACTTTAAAGGGTATTCTATCAACATTCAGATGTATCTAGGAAGAAAGGGATTAGAGAGCGAGTCCGCCAATTACAACTAACGTTTTGCGGAGAAAAGAAGTTGCCGAAGGTAAATCTGGACGGAGCGAAGCAAAGTCTTTGATACCGTGTTACAAACTGACTGGCATTTTCCGTTCCATGTATCTTTTAAATTCTTCATTCCTTAATTCCAAAAATTCTATCAACATTTTTGGAAT
>NZ_PFKO01000292.1:615-7585 GCF_002784285.1 Candidatus Infernicultor aquiphilus | reverse complement strand
TCAAAGTGCAGCCATTAGATATTGCCCCTCGGTTGAGGATAAAATAATTAGGTTCCCCCAAAAAGAATCTCATCAGATATTTTTAGAACCAGAGGGTTACCATACGGAAGAAATTTATCTCCAAGGATTTTTTACCAGTCTACCTGCTGATGCCCAACAAGAGGCCCTACATACTATCAGGGGACTAGAGAATTGTGAAATTATCAGATATGGATATGCTATTGAATATGATATTATTTACCCTAACCAATTAAAATACTCATTAGAAACTAAAATGATTAGAGGTCTATTCCTGGCGGGGCAGATAAATGGAACCTCAGGTTATGAAGAGGCAGCTGAACAGGGACTAATGGCTGGTATAAATGCAGTACAGCTTATAGCTGGAAAAAACCCCTTAATTCTGGATCGTTCAGAGGCCTATATTGCCGTAGAGATAGATGATTTAGTTACTAAAAGTGTGACTGAGCCCTATCGGCTAAGAACTGGTTTAGCAGAATATCGACTTCTATTAAGACAGGATAATGCTGATTTAAGGCTCATTTCTTATGGATATAAAGTGGGATTAATTGCGGAAGAAAGATATAAAAAATTTATAAAGAAAAAAGAATTAATTGAAAAAGAAAAAGAAAGATTAAAGGAAGTAATTATTCATCCTACTGAAGAAGTAAATAATTTACTATATAAATTGAATACTACCCCACTTTCTCAAGCCGCAAATTTAACTACTCTGCTTACCAGACCAGAAGTAACTTATCAACAGACTGTTTCCATTGATCCCCAAAGACCAAAACTTCCTACTGCGGTAACTGAGCAAGTGGAAATTCAAATAAAATATGCCGGATACATTAAGCGCCAAAAAACGCAAGTAAAAATATTTAAAAAATTAGAAAATTATAAAATACCTCAAGGTATCGACTATTTTAAAATTCACGGTATCTCTCATGAAGGACGAGAAAGATTCTCCGAAATTCAACCTATCTCTTTAGGACAGGCTAAAAGAATCTCCGGAATTACTCCTGCTGATATCACTGCCTTAATGATAAATATCGAAAAAATGAAAAGAACAAAAAAGTAGGACTGGCGAAATCCCTGTCCTGCTAATAATTAACACTAACGCTTCCTTTGATCTCTGTCTGGTTGACCAGCATATCAGACACTGGACATGTTTCTTCAACCATTTTATGAAGTTGAAATACCTTTTCTTCAGTAGCTTTTGTTTTTATTTGTACTTCATATCTAATCTGTTTAAACCCTCTTCTCTTTTTACCTCTCTCATCAACCCAACCACCAGGAATCATATCTCCTTCTAAACTAACGATTAAATCCTCTATATCTACTTCAAATCTTTTAGCATAACTTTGGTATGATAATGCTATACATCCACCCAAAGCTGTTAATAATAACTCTACCGGGTTAGGAGCAGTATTAGTACCTCTTAACTCTAAAGGTTCATCGATACCAATCTTAAATTCTCTTATTTCGGTTTCGGCTTTGAAGCCTTTCAGCCATTTAGTCTTAGCTTTATAAGTTCGAACTTTCATTTTTTACTTACCTCCTATAGACAGGCGAGCCTGCTCCTGTGAAAACAGGGGATGTCTGTCCTACTTATTGATTAATTGATAATAATTAGTAAACTGGCAAATTAATTAACTAATTTTTCTGCTGCTTTTAAGGTATTCTGCATCAACATAACATTGGTTATTGGCCCAACTCCTCCCGGAACTGGAGTTACAAGAGATACTTTACCTAAAACTTCATCATAAGCTACATCCCCCACTAATTTTCCTCCTACCTCATTGGTACCCACATCGATAATTATTGCTCCCTCTTTAACCATATCTCTTTTAATTATTTCAGGTTTCCCAACCGCTGCAATTAGAATATCTGCCTGACGGGTAAAATAAATTAAATCTTTAGTTAGAGAATGACAAACAGTAATAGTAGCATTAGCATGTTCCTTTTTTTGTAAAAGAATAAGAGCCATAGGCCTTCCTACAATATTACTCCTTCCTATAATAACTGTATGTTTTCCTTCTACTTCAATATTTTCTCTTTTTATTAGTTCATATACCGCATAAGGTGTACAGGGTAAAAACTCTGGCTTTCCTAAAGCAAGTCTTCCCATATTGATAGGATTAAAACAATCTACATCTTTAGAAGGATTGACTACTTCCTGAATTTGATCCTGATTTATATGTTTAGGAAGTGGGACTTGCACTATAATTCCGCTTATTTTTTTATCTTTATTCAAATTATTGATAAGTTTAAGAAGCTCTTCTGGGGAAGTCTCTTTAGATAAATTATGTTCCTTAAAATTAATAGAAACTTTTTCACAGGTCTTACCTATCATTTTTACATAAAACAAAGATGCCGGATCTTCTCCTACTATAATTACTGCCAATTCAGGAGTTATTCTATTTTTTTGAATAAAATCTTCTACCTTTGTTTTTAAGGACTCAGTAATTTCTTTCGCTATTTTCCTTCCATCAATAATCTTGGTTATCATAAATAATATCTCCTCTTTTTGATTAATTTTTTAAATGCATTTATTAAATATAGTCAAAACATTAAATTATATATTGATATATGAATTTCAAACTAATTTTTAATTATTCTAACCTCTTTAAATATTAACTAATGCTTTAAAGATCTCGACTCCCTGGTTTAATTGCCGGAATTCCTTTTTTGCATAAAGGGCATACTTCGGGTAAATAAGTCTTGATGTCTAAAGTCAATAAACTTTGAGTCTTAACTCCAAAATCAATCTTTCCCCCACTACGATCAATTAATGCTCCTACTCCTACCACTTTCCCTTGTCTTTCTTTTACTATTTCTATAACTTCTCTTACCGAACTCCCTGTGGTAGTGACATCTTCCACCACCAAAACTTTTTCTCCTTTTTTTATCTTAAAACTACGTCGTAAAGTCATCTTACCATTTTCTCTTTCCGTAAAAATTGCCCTAACCCAGGGTCCTAAAACTCGAGCCATTACATGAGCCATAATAATAGCACCCACGGCAGGTCCCACAATTACATCAACGTCCTCACCTCTAAATTTTTTTCCTAACTCGCTACATAAATTATTCATAAATTCTGGATACTGCATAACTTGAGCACATTGAATATAAATATCGCTATGCACACCTGAAGTTAATTTAAAATGTCCTTTTTGAATTGCTCCTGCTTCTTCAAATTTCCTCATTACCTCCTCAGTATTAATAATCATCTTTTAAAACCTCCTCCATTTCTTTTAAAATTTCTTGAGACACCTTTACTGGATTGGTGGCATTGGTTATGGGCCGTCCGATTACTATAAAATCAGCCCCTAATTTTATGGCTTCCTGGGGAGTCATTATCCTTTTCTGGTCATCATCAGATTTACAGACCGGACGTATGCCGGGAGTTAAAATCACAAAATCTTCCCCGCAGGCAGCTCTAAGCGCTTTAATCTCCCAGGGAGAAGCCACCACTCCATCAAGACCAGCAGCTTCCGCCAATTTAGCTAAATGAACCACTTGTTCTTCTATACTTTTTTTTATGCCAATTTCTTTTTCTAATATTTCTTGATTAATGCTGGTAAGTAAGGTCACTCCTAAAATTAAAGGTTTGCTGATGCCTAAGGCAAAACTTAATTTTTTACTTGCTTCTACTGCCGCCTTCATCATTTCATATCCACCGGAAGTATGGAGATCAAAAATATATACCCCTAATTTGCTAACTACTTCCGCTGCTCGAGCAACGGTGTTGGGAATATCGTGAAACTTTAAATCTAAAAAAACTTTACCTCCTTTCTCCTGTACCATTTTGATAACCTTAATCCCTTCAGCAGTAAAGAGTTGATTCCCAATTTTAAAAACCCCCACATAATCAGTCAATTTATCAACCAATTCCTCTGCTTTTTTAAAGTTATTTACATCAAGGGCCAGGACCAATCTTTCCCGTGCGGATAATTTCATTATTTTCCCTCCTATCTTTTATTTTAAATCTTTAGGCTACCTACCAATTCATTTATATCTTTGATTTTATTCTCTACCAGATATGCTTCTATTCCCTTTATAATTTCTATTGCTGCTTGGGGATTAACTAAATTTGCAGTCCCTATGCTTACTGCTCTCGCCCCAGCAATTATAAATTCCAGGGCATCCTCTGCCTTCATTATTCCGCCCATCCCAATTATAGGGATATTTACGGTCTGGAAAACCTGCCATACCATCCACAGAGCTACCGGCTTTACCGCCGGACCAGATAGCCCACCACTGATATTAGCTAATTTAGGTCTTCTTAAGCTGACATCTACAGCCATTCCTACTAAGGTATTTATTAAGGATAGAACATCGGCTCCAGCCTCTTCTGCCGCATGAGCAATTACTTTAATATCGGTCACATTGGGAGATAATTTTACAATCAGGGGAAGGGTAGTGACTTTCCGAATATTATTTACCACTTTATAAGTTAATTGAGCATCGCTTCCCCATACTATTCCTCCTTTTTGGAGATTAGGGCAGGAAATATTAATTTCCAGACCGGCAATCCCTTTTTCTTGAGAAATATTATCTAATTTTCGGGCTAATTCAACATATTCTTCAAGGGTATCCCCGGAAATATTTATTATTACCGGGGTAGTAAATTTTTGTAAATAGGGTAATTTTTTATTAATTAAAACTTCTACTCCTACATTTTGTAAACCAATAGCATTGAGGATGCCGGAGGGAGTTTCTATAATTCGAGGAGGTGGATTTCCCCTCTTCGGTTTTAGAGTAATTCCTTTTAATACTATTGCTCCCAATTTATCCAAATCAATAAAGGGAGAAAACTCTTCGCCATAACCAAAAGTCCCTGAGGCGGTCATTACTGGATTTTTCATCCTTATTCCTCCCACCTCTACCTCTAATCGGGGTTTTTTAGTCATCCCATATCACCTCGTTAGCCTTAAAGACTGGCCCATCTACACAGACTCTTTTATAATCATATTCTTCTTTATTATTCTTCTTTTCTTCTGCCTGTGCGTTACCTGCAGACAGGTTGGTTTTTATTTTACAAACACACCCCAAACATGCTCCAATTCCACAACCCATATGTTCTTCCAAAGATACCTGACTATCAATATTTACCTTTGAGGCAATCTCAGCAATCTTTCTCAACATGGGTTTTGGTCCACAAGTAAATATCTGATCCGGCAACCATCCTTCTTGGATATCTTCTTCTAATAAATTAGTAATCAAACCCTTATGTTTATAACTTCCATCATTAGTAACAATATCCACCTTTGCCCCTAAACTTCTGAAACTTTCCTCACCCAGGACCAGTTCTCTTTTTAAGGCACCTATCAAGACTCGTACTTCCTTACCTTGTCTTATAGATTCTTCAGCTAAAGCCAATAAAGAAGCAACACCTATGCCTCCACCAACTATCATAATCTTCTGACTTTGGGGGTAAATATTAAAACCATTTCCAAGGGGACCTAAAATATCTAATTCATCTCCCCTGACCTTTTGGGATAATAATTTGGTGCCTTCTCCCACTACCTGGAATAAGATAAAGATCTCTCCTTTTTCTTTATCTATCCTGTGGATACTTATCGGTCGGCGGAGTAGAGGGTAATAATCCTGACTGCATTTAATATGCATAAATTGCCCCGGAATGGCTTCTTGAGCTATTAATGGAGCTAATAATTTGATTAAAAAAATATTGGGAACCACTTCTTCTTTTAATAATACTTTGGCTTTAAGTTTTAAAATCAAACTCATCAACTTTCCTTAATTTAATGTTTACCTATCTAGTAGAGCGTTCTCTAAATATCTTTACATTTTGTTCTGTCATTGCGAGGAGCAAAGCGACGAAGCAATCCCTTGATTTGTAAGGACTTGAGATTGCTTCGCTATCGCTCGCAATGACAAATCATTGTAACATTATTAAAGAAACGCTCTACTAGTTAGTTTTTGGTTAACCGCTACCCTAATAATCCATCAACCAACTAACCAGGTAACCAATTAACTAATTAACCAAATACGAATCTAGTTTTACGTTATTTCTATATCTTTTATCGCTATTCCTACTTGGTCTTCCCCGTCCACTTCCGTTAACTTGACTTTAATTATCTCTTTCTTGGAAGTAGGGATATTTTTACCGATATAGTCGGCCCGAATAGGAAGCTCCCGATGTCCTCTGTCTATAAGAACCGCTAATTGTATCACCTGGGGTCTTCCTAAATCTACTATTGCATCCATTGCCGCCCTAGTGGTTCTTCCGGTATAAAGGACATCATCGACCAGTACTATTTTTTTCTGGGATACATCAAAGGGTATTTCCGTTTTGCGCACCAGTGGCTGACGGCTAACCTGGGATAAATCGTCCCGATAGAGAGTTATATCTAATATTCCTACCGGAATTTCTTTCTTTTCTATCTTGAAAATCTCCTGGGCTAATCTTTTGGCCAGAAAAACTCCTCTGGTCCTTATTCCAACAAGGGCCAAGTCAGCAATCCCTTTATTTTTTTCCACTATCTCATGGGCAATTCTTACTAAGGTCCTTCTAATCTCATTTTCCCCCATCACCACAGTCTTTTCCTGTATATTCATTTTTTTAAACCTCCTCTTCTACGACACCTATATTTAAATAAAATAAAAAACCCCTTTCCAACCTATTCTGGCTGATAAGGGGGTAATAGTTTTTCCTTATCAGCCTCACTGGACTGATCTTAAAGGAAGATATATTTTATTTATATAATAAAATATCCTCTTATTAAATGGCTAATAAGAGGATATAATTTTCTCTTTTTATCCCCTTATTAGTCTCTCCGTACTATTTTAAAAGGGCAATTATAATTTGTTTTTATAATAATATATTAAAAGCACTCAGCAGTCAAATAATTTTTGTGCGTTGTCCAGGAAATACGAATAAAGAGAACCGTCCCCTGTATTTTTAGGGGGCAAGGCCCCCTTGTCCCTCCAATAGTTAAATTGATAAATG
>NZ_PFKO01000292.1:0-338 GCF_002784285.1 Candidatus Infernicultor aquiphilus | reverse complement strand
ATCTCCGTAAGTATCATCTGTATTACTATTCAACCAGTTCACGATAATAGTTGTATTACTCTGCCCAGTTCCAATCCCTGTTCCTGTTCCTCCAATCAAAGTTCCGTAGCTGCCCCATTGTTTGCCCGTCCATTCAGTAGATGCGGGGGCGGCTTCCAGATACATCCAACCATCGGAGTAACCACCTTCTTTAACGTAGAAAATCAAACCCCCTGCAGGACCGGTATCACGAAGGGCATAAAGAGGTGTCCATTTGGCATAGAGGGTTATATTAGAGGTCACCGTATCAGTAGCAAAGTCCCAGGCGTTTGTACACCCGGATTCTTTATACCAACCGG
>NZ_PFKO01000155.1:0-7542 GCF_002784285.1 Candidatus Infernicultor aquiphilus | reverse complement strand
TTCTCCTGGGGAAATTTTCCCCAGCTCTTTTCCATCTAAATCTATTTTAATTGCCCCAAATTTTACACTGAAAATTGTGGATACATCTTTTAGGGGAGTATAAATGGTAAAAATTTTTCTTTTAAAATCAAACTCTTGGATAATACCTAAACTTACCACAAAACCCTGTTGATCATCAAGAGAAACTAATAAATTTTTAAATTTATCTTCTTCGGCAATAATTATATTTTCTATGTTAAATCTTTTCTTAATCCGAAAGAGACCACTAAGTCTTTCCGGCAATCTTTCTTTGACAATTATAAATATCCCTTCTGGTGTCTTCTCCCCATAAATTACCTCAGTCATTAAAGTTTTCTCTAAAAATGAGAGGTCTTCCTCATCCAAAGCAATCCCAGAATAGTAATAGCTTCCCCTAATATTCAAATGGTCTAAATCAATTTTTAAAGAAGAAGCCTGTTTAAAATATTCCCTGTATTTTTCTTCTCTTGCCTCTCGACGTTGAAAATAAGTCTTCCTTCTTACTTCTGTACAGGGAGACAAACGGTGAATAAAAACATCTTCATTTAGAACAAAAAATTTTAAGATGTGTTCCAATTCATCCTTTCTTTGCAAAGCAATAATATGGCAAGGAGAAACTATATCAATCATATTTTCTTTTAGAGTTCGCCCAAGAGCCCCTTTTACCAACCCCGTAGTATCTACGATTATTATTTCTGCCTCTCTTTTCTTCCCTTCATCAATTAACTTCTTAGTTCCACAAACAGTAGGTAAAAAATAGTCCAGAGGTGAAGTTGATCCGACGAAATACAAAATATCTGCTGAGACTTCTCCTAAACTCTTTATTGGCTTATTAATTACTACCATCCCCATAGTAGTAGGAGGCCCTAAATCAGATTGCCCCATATCTACATCGACAATCCCAACTTTCCTTCCATGCTTAGCCCAAAAATTGGCAAATAATAAGCTACAGATACTTTTACCAGTATCTGTAGCTCCCAACACTAATACCACTCCCCTACCTTTTAAAATTTGATTAGCTATTTCAAGCCAATCACCGGGTATAAAATATTCTTCTATTAAATCTTGCTGTTTCATCTTCCACCTCATTTTATTACGGCAAGTCGATGAATCAACCCCCCACTTCTCGTTTTGTCATTGCGAGGAGTTTAACGACGAAGCAATCTCAACGGTATAGAGATTGCCACGCTCCCTGCGGTCGCTCGCAATGACTTTGTAAGTGATATAATCCGTTTTTTAATTATTTAAAATTATATCTATATTCTATATTTCTTACAAAACTCCTGCTATTTTATAAAAATTATGTTATAATAATAATGCAAATAAGAATTTATCTTCATCATCACAACCCTCTCCCGAAAGAGAAAAGGAAAGATGAATATGAAAATAAAGATAATCTTCTTCTTTCTAATTTTAATATTTATTTTTTCTTGCCCGTTGAAAGAAAATTATACTAATCCTAAGCCATCTATATATCTTCTTCAATTAAATGGAATGATAAATCCTATCACCTCTCAATATGTAGTTGGAGGAATTGAAGATGCCGAGAAAGAAGAGGCAGAATGTTTAATCTTACAATTAGATACGCCAGGGGGACTGGACACCTCAATGAGAGATATTATAAAAAAGATGTTAAATTCCACTATCCCCATAATAGTCTATGTCTCTCCTCCAGGTGGTAGAGCAGCCTCAGCAGGAGTATTCATTACCTTAGCCAGTAATATTGCTGCTATGGCTCCCGGTACTAATATTGGGGCTGCCCATCCAGTAGCTATAAGTGAGGAAAAGATCGATGAGGAAATGAAAGCTAAGATGGTAAATGATGCTGCAGCATACATTAAGACTATTGCTGAGAAGAGGGGAAGAAATGCCCAGTGGGCGGAAAAAGCAGTAAGAGAAAGTGTATCAATTACCGAACAAGAAGCTATCGAACAAGGAGTGATAGAATTCATTGCCAAAGATGTAAATGAATTAATAAAAATTATTAATGGAGTAAGAGTAAACACCGCAAGTGGGACCAGAGTACTTAAGACCGAAGACACAGAAATAATCCCGGTGAAAATGAGTTCTAAAGATTTATTCCTCCATTCCTTAACCAATCCCAATATAGCTTACATCTTATTATTCTTAGGAATTTACGGCATCCTGGGTGAATTCAGTCATCCCGGTTCTTTCTTCCCGGGAATTGTAGGAGGAATATCTCTTATCTTAGCCTTTGTAGCCTTCCAGAGTATACCTATTAATTATGGAGGTCTCCTTCTAATAATATTCGGTATTGTACTCTTTATTATAGAAATATATACTCCTACCTTTGGAGTTCTTACTGCAGGGGGAGTTACCTCCCTTATTTTAGGTTCTTTTATGTTATCCAAATCTACTGCTCCTTTTTTTAGAATTTCATTAGGATTAATTATAGCGATGTCTTTATCCACTGCAGCTTTCTTTATCTTCGCTTTAAGTAAAGGGATTAGGATTCAATGGAAAAAGCCGGTTACCGGAAGAGAAGGTCTTATCGGAAAAGTGGGGATTACTAAAACCGTCCTTGATCCGGAAGGCACCATCTTTGTTTATGGAGAAAGATGGCAGGCTTCTACTGAAGGTGAAATAATTAAGGAAGGAGAAGAAGTGGAAGTATTAGAAGTAAGGGGCCTTCAGCTTATAGTCAAAAAATGTATTCGAAAGGAGTAAATTGAAATGAATATAATTGCTAATCTACAAATGTATTTAGGAATTTTAATAATAGTCATTATTATCTTGTCTCAGGCTATTAAAATATTGCGAGAATATGAAAGGGGAGTAATCTTCAGATTGGGAAGATTGGTTGGAGCTAAAGGTCCAGGAATAATTTTTCTTATCCCCATAGTAGACAAAATGGTAAGGGTAAGCCTCCGGATTATTACTATGGATGTACCGGTCCAGGAGATAATCACCAAAGATACTGTCCCGGCAAAAGTAAATGCGGTAATTTTCTTTAGGGTAGTCAACCCGGAAAATGCAGTGGTAGAAGTAGAAAATTTTGTCTCTGCTACCTCCCAAATTGCCCAGACTACTCTACGCAGTGTATTAGGGCAGATGGAATTAGATGAATTATTATCACAGAGAGAAAAAATAAATCAGACCCTGCAAAAAATTGTGGATGAACACACCGGACCCTGGGGAATTAAGGTAACTGCAGTAGAGACAAAAGAGATTGAATTACCCGAGGGCATGAAAAGGGCTATGGCTAAACAGGCTGAGGCTGAAAGAGAAAGAAGAGCAAAGATAATTCATGCCGAAGGGGAATACCAAGCCTCAGAAAAATTAGTCAAAGCTGCAGAAAAAATTCAAGAACAACCTACTGCTTTACAACTTAGATACTTACAGACTTTAACCGAAATATCAGTTGATAAAAATTCAACTATTCTATTTCCCTTGCCTATCGATTTAATTAAACCTTTTCTGGAAAATTTTTCCTCAAAAGAAAGTAAAAAGAAAATAAATAAAGGTCATTCCTAAGGAAACAGGAATGACCTTATCTATACAATAATAATTTAATTTAATCGGTAACTTTATATACTTCATCACCATGACGAACTCTATCTTTTGCTTTAATTCCTACTCCTTCGCCAGGTTTAGCAGAATCTACCGATTGGTGTTCAATCTGCATGGAATTTATTTTCTGTACAAAATCAGTAGTACGTCCTAAAAAATGAATAGTATCTCCTACATGTAATTCTTCATTCTCTATTTCCAATGCAGCAACTCCTATTTTAGCAAAATAATCAGTTACTTTTCCAATCTTTACTTCAGCCATTTTTTCTACCCTCCTTTATTTTTTAAATTTTTAATAAGCTCGGGCAAAATAAACTACAGTAGAAGATTCTTTTCCACAACAAATACATTTTCCCGAAGCTTCTTCTTGTTCAAAGGGAATGCATCTAATGCTTGCTTTAGTCTCTTCTTTTATCTTATCCTCACAATCTTTATTTCCACACCAATAAGTCTTGATTAGACCTCTCTTTTTTTCCATAATTTCTTTGAATTTATTATAATCTGAGACTTCTCGAATATTTTTCTGTAAAAAACTCTTTGCTTTATTAAAAAGATTTTCCTGAATATTATTCAATAATTTTTCTACTGTCTCTACTAATTTTTCTTCTTTTACTGCCATCTTTTCCCCGGTGTCCCTTCTCACCATCATTACCTGACTCTTAGCCAAATCTTTAGGCCCAATCTCCAACCTTAAAGGAACCCCTTTCATCTCCCATTCATTAAATTTCCAACCCGGGGTATATTCATCTCGACTATCAATTTCTACTCTAAAATCTTTCTTTAAAATGGTAATGATGTCTTCAGCTTTATTTCTAACTTCTTTCTTGGTCTTATCAAACATAATAGGTATTATAATTACTTGAACCGGTGCAACTTTGGGAGGTAAATTCAAACCCCGATCATCACCATGGACCATAACCAAAGCTCCGATCAATCGGGTAGTCGTCCCCCAGGAGGTCTGCCAGACATATTTTTCTTGCTGGTCTTCATCTAAATATTTAATATTAAAAGCTTTAGCAAAATTTTGTCCCAGGTTATGAGAGGTCCCCGCCTGCAGCACTTTACCATCAGTCATCAGGGCCTCCAAAGTATAAGTGTGTAAAGCACCGGCAAATTTTTCTTTTTCTGTTTTTCTCCCAACAATTACCGGAATAGCCAGATCATTTTCAATATAATCCCGATAAACCTGATTCAATATCTTTAAGGTTTCTTCTTCTGCCTCCTGTTCGTTCTTATGAGCAGTATGACCTTCCTGCCAAAGAAACTCAGTAGTCCTTAAAAACAGACGGGTTACTTTTTCCCAACGGACAATATTTACCCACTGATTTATAAGGATAGGAAGATCTCTCCAGGATCTGACCCATTTAGAATATAGACTACAGATTATCGCCTCAGAAGTAGGACGAATCGCTAATCTCTCTTCTAATTTTTGGCTTCCTCCCTCCGTAACCCAGGCTACCTCAGGGGCAAAACCTTCCACGTGTTCTGCCTCTTTCTTTAACAAGCTCTCGGGAATAAACAATGGGAAATAAGCATTCTTATGCCCGGTTTCTTTGATCCTTCTATCTAACCCCGCTTGCATATTCTCCCACAAACCATATCCATATGGTCTAATAACCATACAACCTTTTATGGTAGTATAATCAGCTAACTCGGTTTTTCTTACTACATCTACATACCATTGTGAAAAGTCCTTCTCTTTTGAGGTAATTTCTTTAACAAATTCTATATCTTTCTCCACTGATATGATACTCCTCCTCTATTGGCTACATTTATTATTACCTTGATATAAATTGATTTATTAAAGATTTTACCATATTTTAATATGCTTGTCTAAAGATTTTATTCGTATCAAATTAAAAAGGGCAGACACAAGGTCTGCCCCTACTATTTTTAATACTCGAATTTAAATGCACCAAAGGACTATCCCCTGTCGTTATCTTTAAACTTTTACTAATTCGCCTTCGGTCTTGGCTACCACTACTGCGCAGGCAGCATCTCCAGTTACATTACAGGAGGTTCGGGCCATATCTAATATTCGATCAATTCCAGCAATTAAGGCTACTCCTTCCAGAGGTAAACCCACAGAGGTAAGAACCATAGTCAACATAACCAAACCTGCCCCTGGTACACCAGCGGTACCGATTGAGGCCAAAAGGGCGGTTAGAAGTACGGTTAATTGTCCTCCCAAGCCAAGATGTATGCCATAAGCCTGGGCTACAAATAAAGCACATATACCCTGATACATGGCTGTTCCATCCATATTAACCGTCGCCCCCAAGGGCATAACAAAACTGGAAATAGTGGGCGAAACTCCTAAATTTTCCTGAACGTTCCGCATAGAAACCGGAAGGGTCGCTGAACTACTACAAGTGGTGAAAGCTAACAGTGCTGCTTCACTAAACCCTTTGAAAAATTTCCCAGGGCTCATTTTACCAATGATAGAAACCATCCCAGAATATACTACTACTTCATGTATTATAATACCCAAATAAACAGCAAAAATTAATTTAGCAAAAGGTATTAAAACAGCTAAACCATAAGAACCAACTGTAACCGCAATCAGGGCAAATACGCCGTAAGGGGCAAATCCCATTACTGTGCCCGTGAGTTTGTACATAGTCTCCGCAAATCCTTCAAAAAACTTTAGAACTGCAGCTCCTTTTTCGCCTGCTTTGGTCATAGCAACACCAAAGAAGAGAGCAAAGACTATTACCTGGAGCACTATACCATCGGCCATTGCTCCAATTGGATTGGTCGGAATCAGGTTTATTATAGTGTCAACCAGGGAAGGAGTTTTGGCTGCCTCCTTAGCAGCTCCCTCTAATACTAAATTCATACCAGCGCCGGGTTGAATTATATTTCCCACCAATAAGCCGATAACTATAGCAATAGCAGTGGTTATTAAATAATACATTATAGTCTTACCAGCTACTCTTCCTAATTTTTTAGGTTCAGCAATACTGGCTACTCCTACTACCAAAGTAGAGAAGATTAATGGGATAATAAGCATTTTCAATAAATTAAGGAAAATAGTACCCACTGGCTTTATCCATACTATACCCGGTCCCCATATTGCTCCTAAAATTGCTCCTAAAACAAAACCGATTAAAATTTTTTGAAAAAGTTTCATTTTTCATTTCCTCCCTGAAAAAAATAATAAAATAACCAAATAAATTTCACCAATCTTGCCTATTCTTTTCTTTTAGATCATCACCTCGCTTTCTGAACAGCTATTCTGGCTAAAATTTGGGTTGGGTCTATTAGTGGGACTGAGACATCTCCCTCTTTTAAGATCAGGGGAATCTCGGTACAGCCAGCAATTATTGCTTCTGCTCCTTTATCGATCAATTTTTGGGCGATTTTCAAAATATTTTTCTTTACCCTCTTAGATAAATTTCCTGCTTTAATCGTATAGATTACCTTCATAATTTCTTCTTTATCCTTCTCCTCGGGAGAGATAACCTCAATATTAAATTTTTTAAAGTGTTGATGATATATTTCCGACTTATAGACACCTATAGAAGCTAAAAGCCCTACCTTTTTTATTTGAGGAATTCTTTTTTTAGTTTCTTTAGTAGTCTCTTCTATCATATTTAGTACTGGTATGTTAACACTTTCTTGAATTGAGGAAAGGAAATAATGGGCAGTATTGCAGGGGATAACTATAAAATCGGCTCCAGCTTTTTCTAAATTTTGAGCTGTCTCTTGTAAAGCTAGAAGAGGGTCTTCTCCTTTTCCTAAGATAGCGGCAGTCCGATCCGGTATCTTAGGATTATTATCAATAATTATTCTTAAATGTTCCTGGTCTTTTTCTGCCGGAGTAAATTTAATTATCTTATAAAATAAGTCAATGGTGGCCTCCGGCCCCATTCCACCTAAAATTCCGATAATCTTTTCTGGCATTTCTAATTTTTTACTTCCCTTTTACCAGATTATGATTGTCCCCCAAAAAGTAAACAAACCTGTCCTCGACCTGATCGGGGAATACTA
>NZ_PFKO01000250.1:0-1092 GCF_002784285.1 Candidatus Infernicultor aquiphilus | reverse complement strand
CTCAGATGAATTTGATTTTTCAATTGATCTTAGTAATGCGGGGCATGCTATAAGAGATGATCTCGCCCGTAGCTATAATCTCTATGGTCGCTTGAATACATTGGCAGCCAAAGCAAATTTTATGTATAAACAACAAGAACTTAAACGAGATAAAGTTGGAGCATTGGCTTGGAAAGCAATTTATGCTAAATCAGAGAAGTTGAAAGTTGCAGCCCAAAAAGGATTAGTGCTTATAGAGGAAATTGAGTTTAATGGGGGAAAGACTACATTGATTCAAGAAGAAGAACAACTTTTGCTTTATGAATATTTAGCAGATAGGGCTCAAGATAAGAAAAAAGAAATAGTTGCATTATTAGATTTAGGTAGGAGTATTTTATCGTGGGATCGAACGGAATTAGAGAAAATGATGGGATAGAACAGCTTTATTTTATTGTTAAATATATATTAGAAGGTAAAGATATCCCTTATTATGATTTAGGAAAAATATATGATAATTGTAATTTATATCATGGATATAAAATAGGAGGAATTTTTGATTATATTTTAAGAACTAATAAAGCAAGAGAAATTTTTGAATTTTTTGAAAAAATTGGAATTCTTTCTCTTCTTTTGCCCGATGTTCATGAATTATCTTTTATTCCTCAAATTAAAGCTAAGTCTGTTAATGCTTTTGATCATACATTAAGAGTTGTAGAAGTTATTCCAATAGATAATATTATTTTAAGATGGGCAGGATTATTACACGATACGGGAAAAGTAAAGAGTTATTTTGAATTGGGAAATTTTTATAATCATCAAAATTATAGTTATGATATTGCGAAAAAGATTATCAATGATTTGAATATTGGGGGAGAAGATTTAATTTTAACTATTATTAAATATCATATGTACCCATTAGATTATCAACGAAATCCAAATTGGACAGATGAAACAATTAAGAGATTTATTGATAATGTAGATTTAGATGCAGCTATTTTAATTACAGAATTTGCTTATTATGACAAAAAAGCCGAGAATGGAAAAGAAGAATATTTGAAACCTATTTTAGAATTAAAGGAAAGGATTATTAATGCTCATTAAGCGGGTGTATAT
>NZ_PFKO01000025.1:0-1425 GCF_002784285.1 Candidatus Infernicultor aquiphilus | reverse complement strand
AAATGCAAACAAAACTGGAAAGGATAGCAAGGATAGCTAAGGAAAGACCAAAAGAGAGGTTTACATCTTTAGTACACTTGATTAATGAAGAATCGCTGGTCCAAGCTCATCGACAAATGAAGGCTAAGAAAGCTCCTGGCCTAGATAAGGTAACTAAAGACCAATACGAAGAGAACCTAACCGAGAACGTCAGAGGTCTAATAACTAGAATGAAAAGAAACGCCTATAGGCCTCAGCCTGTCTTGAGAAGATATATTCCCAAAATAGGTACTACTAAGGCCAGACCTCTGGGCATACCAGCCTATGAGGATAAACTGGTACAGTTAGCTTTAAAGGAGATACTGGACGCCATCTATGAACAGGATTTCTTAAATAGTTCCTATGGGTTCAGACCTCAGCGGGGTTGTCATGAAGCCTTAAAAGCACTAAATTACATCATAGAGAAGAAGGGGATAAACTACCTAGTAGATGTGGATATAAAGGGATTCTTCGAACACTTAGACCATAAAAGATTAATGGAGTTTCTAGCCATTAGGATAGCTGACCCTAAGATAGGGCGACTGGTGGTAAAATTCTTAAAGGCAGGGGTTATGGAAGAAGACAGGCTTCTTCTTACTCCAGAAGGAACTCCCCAGGGAGGGATAATCTCCCCTCTTTTGGCTAATATCTACCTACACTATGTACTTGACCTATGGTTTGAGGAGACGGTAAGGAAAAGATGTAAGGGTTCAGCCTATCTGATACGTTATGCTGATGATTTTGTCTGCTGTTTTCAATATCAGGAAGAGGCCTATAGTTTCTATCAAGACCTAACTGAAAGATTGAAGACTTTTAATCTGGAAGTGGCAGAAGATAAAAGTAGGATTATAGCGTTTGGGAAAGACAGCTTAGATAAAGTAATGCCTCAGACCTTCGATTTCTTAGGCTTTACTCATTATGCTAGCAAAAGCAAGAAAGGCAAATTTCGAGTAAAGAGGAAGACCTCGAGAAAGAAGCTCTCGGCAAGCCTTAAACGCTGTAAAGATTGGCTGAGAATTAATAGAAATATGGAGATTAAAATCATAATGCAGAAACTTACTATTAAGCTACTCGGTTATTACCGCTATTACGGTATAACTGATAATACTAAAGCCTTGGTAAGTTTCAGGACGGAAGTCGGTAAACTTTTGTTTAAATGGATGAATAGAAGGAGTCAAAGGAGAAGCTTTGATTGGAATAAGTTTAATCTATTCCTAAAACGCTATCCTTTGCCTAACCCTAAGATTTACGTCCATATTTATGATTTATCTTCTAACCTTAGTTACTTATGTTAAGATAATATGAAGAGCCGTGTGCATTAATAGTGCAAGCACGGTTCTGTGAGGGGTGGGCTTTCAATTAGCCAGGGAACTAATATTGTGACACTTCCATAAGGAAACGGGAAGA
>NZ_PFKO01000216.1:3102-7599 GCF_002784285.1 Candidatus Infernicultor aquiphilus | reverse complement strand
AAAAAATTCCAGCACAAATAATTAAAGCGATAGTTAAAATAAAGGTTTGGATTTTACGGCTATTTTTGATTTTCTTTAATAACTTTCTCATAAATTTTTTCTACTTTTTCAAAACTTTTCGCAATTTGATGATTTGTTTCTTTAATTACTTTTGGTATCGCGTTCATCAGCACTTTAATACTTTTATATGTATCAATATGATTACTATAATATAAAATATTAAACATTACAAGATATCACAGATTCTTTTAAATGAATAAATGGACCCGTCCCCTTTTTTAATTTATAATTGAGTTATTCTCGGTCAGCCTGTGGAGACCTGACCAGATAACGCAATAAAACTACCCATATAAAATAAAAACCTCGATGCATGGCATTTATACCAAACATCGAGGCTTCAATTTTTATTAATAAGTTTCTTTTTTACTAATTATAATAAGTAATATCCGTGTCAAACAGTGACAATATAGTTTCTAGACTATGGAGAGAGTTTCTATCCCTGAGGTATATAACCTGAATCTGCCTGACAATTTCTTATTATACTTAACTTTTCTTTTATAATCCAAGACATTGATTCCAAAACCAATTCATCTTCCATAAAAGGCAGTTTACAAGTCTTTTGTTCCAATGATTTATTAATTGCGATCAATACCATTTTTTTGTCATTACTTCTTGTAAAAGCATAAATATCGTCTGTAATATATAATGAATGAAAATCACCATTAACAAAAACATCATCACTGTTTCTTAACTTTATCATTTCTTTATAAAAGTTCAGAATTTCTTTATTTTCATTTCCCCATGGATAAGTCTTTCTATTATGTGGATCTGTGCTTCCCCTTAGACCTGCTTCATCGCCATAATAAATGCAAGGCACTCCTGGAAATGTCATTTGAAAAATAATAATAAGCTTTAATGCTTTTATTGATGTTTCTACATTTTCATATTTGTTTTCCATTATGGTCAATATCCTGGCTACATCATGTCCCCCAATTAAGTTTAGACATGAATAAAAGTTTTCTCTTGGATAGTTCTCATAAAGATTCATTATACTGCTATGGACTTTACTTGCATTAACTTTATTAGTGATGAAATCAATCATAATATTTCTCAAAGGGTAGTTCGTTACTGAGTCAAGTTCTTCACCATAAAAGTATTCTCGTCTTAAACCATAGCTTATTTTATTTGATGCATCTTCCCATACCTCACCGATAAGCACTGAATCTGGGTTTAATCTTTTAATTTTTTTCTTTAAAAGTTTAATAAACTCATCAGGCAATTCGTCAGCAACATCAAGTCTCCATCCCATAGCCCCTTTTTTCATCCAATTAGTAATTACACTATCATCATCCCGCATCATATAATCTAAATAAGAATCGTTAAGCTCTGATACATTAGGCATTTCATCTATGTCCCACCAACCTTTATATTTATTTGGATATTGGTCAAACTGATACCAGCTATAGTATTTTGATTCTTTCGATTGATAAGCACCTATTTCGTTAAAATTTCCATAACGATTGAAATATACACTGTCATCTCCAGTATGGCTAAAAACTCCATCTAGTATTATTTTTATTTCTAAATCTTTTGCAATTGAGCAAAGTCTTTCAAAATCATCATTATCCCCAAGAATAGGGTCAATTCTTTTATAATTTGAAGTGTCATATCTATGATTGCTGGGAGCTTCAAATATTGGATTTAGATAAATTGTGCTTATACCTAGCGTGACTTTATTAAACGATTATTAAAACTATCCTAAAACATTGTATACATAAGGTTAATTGCTTACATTTAATTGTATACACTAAAGGGGATTTTAGTCTTTAATTTTAATTCGCTCAAACCCATCCCTTCGGCAAGAACCTTGATATCAGGGTCCATATTTTCCAGACGGTAAACTGTTTTATATATACCTTTAGTCTTTTGTAGATGACTCTCGATAAAGGTTGCAAGTCGGATAGCAGAGAGTTTTTCTAGTAAAGCATCTGGCGTCCCCGTAAATCCCACCTTTTCCCTTGCCCTCTTACTTGCTACCATGACCAGGAGAAGGGCCAGAAGACATATAAATACGTGAACCTCTATCTTTTGGTCGGTCCAGTGATATTGTGGTCTTAAGGCCAGGTGAAAAGGGTTCTTTATCCTCTTAAAGACATTCTCTATCTTCGATTGTCCCCAATAAGCTAAGATAATCTCTTTAGTACTCCAGCCGTGTTGATTGGTAATTAATATACGACGCCCAAATTTATGGTCTTTTAGAAGATCAAACTCTTTCTTATCTACCCAAAAATCAAGGTCAAAGGCATCTTCTTGGAGATGTTCAAGTCTCCAGCAAATAAGGTTCTCAGGAATACCAGTAGTTAACAATTTTATTTTTTTCTCTAAGTCTTCTTGGCTTCTTTTTTTACCTTTTTTAGTTGGTTGTTGGATATTTTCTTTCCATTTATGAAGTTTGGCAGATATCTTTTTTATATCTTGTTCAAGGCCTTTGATCTGTCCTTTACGAAGTTTTTCGGAGATATATACCACACAAGTTAGATCAAGTTCCCAGATCCTGGTACGGAGGCGATAACACTCAAGTTCGTAATTATTTACTGATATTATATTTAGATTATTATTAGCTTCTTTAATTAAATCTTTATGCTGATAAGGGGATAGTGCACCAACAAAATGAATATTCTGATCTACATTTTTTAGAATTTTCTTAGATTTATTTCCCTGATCAAATACTAAGGTGATATTCTCCAGTGAACCAGCAATAGCCTTAAATCTGGCTAGTATCTTTTGGAAGTTATCTTTAAAGACCGCCTTATCGGAAAGGTTACCTTGATATACCTGGTGAAAAAGGGGAATCTGATCCCGAGACACCAGTAATAACAACCCGAATTGTCTTAGATCCATCCTCTTTTGTTTATTTCTACCCCTTTGAGCAAGGCTACACCTTTGGTTATTAGAATCAATATAGGTGAAAAAATTACTGGTATCATAGAGTAGAGTATCAAGGGTTATTCCTTCTTTTTCTATTAATACTTTGAGTATATCTTCCTCTACCTGGTGAATGGCGGATAGCGGGAAGGCTTCCATCTGATCCCAAAAATGCTGACTGTCCAGTTTACTCAAAGACATCCGCAAAAGATAAGATAGACTGGTATACCTAGCCCACCCCCCATACCAGTTCCTTTTGCTGGTAGGGTTACATACTCTTCCAATAGCAGCCAGTAACAGGGAACCACCTACAGTAAAACCATCCCGCAATTGCTTGCCCTTTATGTGTCTATTTATAGATGGTACAACTTGGAGTTCTTCCGCAATATTCAGCATAACTGCAACTAACCCATGACTATAACTGCGGACTTTTTTGGGAATACCTCCTTTCAGTCTTTTCAAAAGGGTAGCAGCGCTGCCGAGATATTCCAGGATAACGGGTCTTGGTTTACCGTTAACCCTGCGGGATTCAACTATAGACCAGTAATTATGTCCCCTGGATTTTCTTTTCTGTAATGTTGCCATATTAGTGTATACTTTATCATAGATATATAGTGTTGTCAAGGTTCTAAGTAATATTTGTTACCTTATTATAAGGTGTTTAATAATTATACTAATCTTATAATTATTGTATGATTATCAGTGTATACATATTTATGCTATTATAGTGCCCCAAACCTATTGATTTTATTGGATAAATAAGCATTGGTACCTTTTTTAAGCTTGGTTTTTTAATAAAGTCACGCTAGATCCTTGATATAAGGCAGCTTTTCAATTATCCCTTCAATATTACCACCAAAAAAATCCCATCTTTGAATTCTTCCATTGCTGTCTTTTATATAAAAAGGTTCATCATCCCAATTAGCGTATACGAAAGAATTCTTTTTCGGATTTTTTATATAAGGGTTTTTATTATAAAACCTATCCGGAAAAATCTGATATACAACTGAGCTTTTAAACCAATCTGGTACAACATGATGTTTTTTATATACTGTTATCTGATAACCAGGGGGAATATCACTATATCTATGGCCAATCCCTCCTAGAATATCAGGATTATTCCCATAGTAAATAATATTTTCATCATTTGATATAGAAAAATAATAAAAAATCAAACCAGAATAATCCTTTGAATCCACATTAACTTTATACATATAATCATCGGTATATGACTCAAAAGCTTCCATCTTTATTTTTTCTTCTGCATCTCTTTTAATTATATGAATAAAAACTTCCTTATGGTTTAAGTCTTTCGAAATTAGAAGTGCTATAGAAAGTCTTATACCGCTTTCTATAGCACCAAATGGACTTCTAAAGGCATTATCATGGGAATTATGAAATATAAGTTCTTCCATCGATACAACCTCTTCCGCTAAAAGCTTTTTTAGAAATAAGCATTACAACTCCTCCATTAACTTCTTGTATAAATCAGCATATTTTTCAGTAGACTTTTCCCAGCTGTTATCAGATTTCATAGCATTGGTCATTATTTTTCCCCATATGTTTTTATCC
>NZ_PFKO01000216.1:0-2799 GCF_002784285.1 Candidatus Infernicultor aquiphilus | reverse complement strand
TCAAATAAATCCTCATAATACTTTTCACCCGTACCAAGAACAACAATTTGGGCGTCATCTCTCATTTCCTTTTCTATTCTTGTAAGTATAAGGTCTATACCCTTCTGTTTGACCAGCCTGGTAACTAGGGCTATTAAAGTAACATTTTCATCCTCATAAAGTCCAAGCTCTTTTTGGAGCTTGGTTTTGTTAATAGCTTTCAAAGATAATGTATCAATATCATACTTTTGAAATATCATATCATCCTTCCCTGGATCATATGTATGATAGTCAATTCCATTTTCTATTCCATATAAAATAGCGCTTTTTGCACGAAAAATTCCGTCCAGTCTTTCTCCATAAAGGGGGGTCTTTATTTCTTCAGCATAATTATGGCTTACAGTGGTTATTATGTCTGAGTAATTTATTCCACCTTTCATAAAGCTAACCCCGCCAAAAAACTCTACTCCAGATATATTGAACATTTCTGGCTCTAATCCTAATATATCCTCTAGTATTTCATATGGGAAAACTCCTTGATAATA
Organism: Candidatus Infernicultor aquiphilus; assembly: GCF_002784285.1. Classification (NCBI taxonomy): domain Bacteria; kingdom Pseudomonadati; phylum Atribacterota; class Candidatus Phoenicimicrobiia; order Candidatus Pheonicimicrobiales; family Candidatus Phoenicimicrobiaceae; genus Candidatus Infernicultor; species Candidatus Infernicultor aquiphilus. The sequence goes on along the minus strand of NZ_PFKO01000216.1, from coordinate 2,275 downwards.
TAAGTTATGTATGGTGAATATTGTTTTAATTTGGTTATAGTTTGGATAATCTGCTTTCAATATTGGGGCTATCATCCCAGTATGCCAATCATGACAATGAATTATATCAGGAATAAAGTCAATATGCTTCAAGGATTCTAAAACACCTCGACAAAAGAACGCATATCTTTCAGCTTCATCATAATAACCATACATCCCGCTTCTTTTAAAATAATACTCATTATCTATTAAATAAAAGGGTATTCCTTCATGCTCAATATATTCTATGCCGCAATGCTGCTTTCTCCATCCAACATTTACAGTAAAAGCATCCAGCTTTTGCATTTTTTTCTTAAAATCGAAGGGAATATCTGAGTATTTTGGTATTATAACTCTTGCATCTATCCCTGATTTTCTTATTTCTTTGGAAAGTGAATGTATTACTTCACCAAGCCCTCCACTTTTTATGAAAGGAGTTGATTCTGATGCTACAAATAATACTTTTATCATCCCTACGACCTCCTTAAATAATCTGACCTTTTTCGATTACTATTGGATTGTCCCTAGTTCCTTTTAAGACCATATTCTTGGATACTCTTGAATTTTTGTCTAGTATCGCATATTCAAGGACTGCTCCCTGCTCTACTGTGGTGTTTTGCATTAGAATGCAGGACTTTACCGAGGCAGTGTCATGAATATTGACTCTTCTAAAAATTACAGAATCATATACTTCCCCCTCAATACAACAGCCTCCAGCTAAAAGGCAATTTTCTACCACCGCGTTTTTTTGGTATATAGTTGGAGGCTCATCTTTTACTTTAGTGAATATTGGCCAGGTTTGATGGAATAAGTTGTCCATGGTGTCTTCAGATAAAAGATCAAGGCTTCTTCCAAAATATTCTTTTATTGAGTTGATACAAACTAAATAACCCTTATATTCATAGGTATATATATTCTTATTATTTTTCAACTCAAATACCGTGTCTTTAAAAAGGTCATGATCTGCTCCCAATATTTTTTTATTCAATAGGTCAATAAAAAGCTTCCTTTTCATCAAAAATGTTTCCATGAACACATTATTATGCTGTTTTTTCTTGCGAATAAGATCAATAGCCATTCCATCTTCATCTAGGGCTATTGAATCACAATCCTCAAACATCTCATCTGATTCTTTTATGTTTTTGTAAACTACAGTTATATCTGCTTTTTTTTCTAGATGCTTTTTTAAAACATCCCTAAAATTAACGGTACATATCATATTGCTTGGGCAAATGATTATGTATTCCTCTTTGGTATAAAAAATATAATCAAGATAATCTCTGATTATGTCCATATCACCTCTGCGTACATTAGAGTAGTAGTTTATTAAAGGATTAAACATAAAAAGGCCTTCATTTTTTCTATCCAGGTCCCAGGGTCTTCCGTGCTCTATATGATCTACTAAAGAGCGATACTTATTCCTGGTAAACATAAACACTTTATCTATTTTGGAATTAACCATATTGGACAGGACAAAGTCTATTATTCTATAACGGCCGGCAAAGGGGATGGATGCTATTGGCCTATTATAGGTCAATTTATGAATTTTATCTTCTTTTTCATTAAGGTTTATGACGCCTAAAATATTATTCATATACCGTACCCCCTTCCATGAAATAGTCATAGGGAACAACGGTTATGTTTGAAGAGTCTTCTTTGCCAATAGAGCATTCTTCGTTGATTTCACATCTGCTGCCTATAATGCTTCTATGTATTATGGTATTCTCCCTTATAATGGCATTACGCATTATTACTGTATCTGATACATATGCACCTTTTCCTATCTGCACACCAGGAGACAAAACTGAGTTTACCACTGTCCCGAAAATTTTGCATCCTTCGCTAATCATAGAATTTACCACCTTTGATTCTCTTGACACATACTGAGGTGGTTGAAGAGAATTAACTGAATATATTTTCCAATCCTTATCAAATAGATTTAATTCATTATCGATTTTCAGCAGATCCATATTTGCTTGCCATAAGCTTTCTATGGTCCCCACATCTTTCCAATAGTCCTTAAAAGGATAGGCATACAGTTTTACACCAGCACTAAGCATAGCTGGAATTATATTCTTCCCAAAGTCATGGCTTGAGCTTTTATTTTTATCATCTTTTGCAAGATATTTTTTTAATATCTCCCAGTTAAAAAGATATACCCCCATAGAGGCAAGGTCATTTTTAGGTTGCTTTGGTTTTTCATCAAATTCGTATATGCTGTTATCTTCTCTGGTATTCATTATCCCAAATCTGCTGG
>NZ_PFKO01000335.1:0-2699 GCF_002784285.1 Candidatus Infernicultor aquiphilus | reverse complement strand
CTTCTTTTAGTAAGAGTATCCAACATATTTTAATCTCCTTTAGGCGGCAAAAGTATTTAGAGGAACATAATCTCTGACATATTCAACAACCGGGTCTTTCCAGCCATCTAATTCTTTTAAATCTTTTATATTGAATCTTGGGTTAGTAGCAAGACTTGCAAATTCTTTAGAATCAATAATTTTTCTTAATTCTGTATCTAAAATATAGGCTTTTATAAATTCCCTTATAATATAGATGAATTTATTTTCTGGATGGTAAATAGAAATAAATTTATTTACTTCTTCTTCCAGAAGTTCATCTTTGGTTTTAAATTTCTTTATTTTCCCAAATATTTTCTCTAATATTTCCCGCAAACTCAATCGACGATCAAGTTTTAAAGATTTTCTTAATTTATCAAGATCGAAGTAATCTTCCGGTTTGTTAAAAATTGCTTGCTTTATATGCTCCTCAACTTCATTAAATCTACCCTCATCTATCTTTTGTTTTATATAATCATCAGCTTTGACTGTTTCCTCAAATCTCTCAAAAAGCTTACGATCGATTTTCATTCCTTCAAAGCCGATTGCAGTTTCTGCAATACCCTTGAGAGGATCAGGAATTATACTCTCATAATCTTTTAGGACGGTGGGTGGAGTGTCCCCTCCTCCATCTTTACCGGTTCCCGGTGGTAATGGGATTACTTCATCATAATTAAATTTTTCTTCAAAATATTCGCAGACAGCAAAAAAATCAAAAAGCTTGAAATTTTTCTTCTGAGCAGTAGTTTTTTCTATACCGCTTAATTCATTTTTTTCTTTATACACAAACTCATAATTACGCGTCCCTCTACCTTTCATTTGAACAAAGTAGGATGGTGAAAATATAGGTCTCATCAAGCATAAATTTAAAATATCCTCACAATCATATCCGGTGGTCATCATTCCTACAGTAACACATACTCTCGTTTTGCTGGATTTGTAACCTTCTTTAAAGGAGGTATGTCCGTTAAGATTATTATTTGCAAAATTAATGGTCATTTGCTGAGCATCAGAAACATTGGAAGTAATTTGGACCGCAAAATCGGAATTATATTTGCCGGGATAAAATCTATGAGCAAATTCATTTAAGATTTGTGCTACTTTAGAGGCATGTTTCTGACTAACACAAAAGACAATACTTTTTCCAATTTCCCCAGTAAGAGGATCTTTTAAGGCATTTTCAAAAAAAGTCTTACATAAGGTTATATTCGTTTTTTCTGAGTAAAATTTTCTTTCAAAATCCCTTTGAAAGTATGTCTTTTTTTCTTCTTCGCCTTCTTCATTCTCTATAATTACAGAATAGCCCATATCTGATAGAAGTTCTGTGGTGATCTCTGTTCTAGCATCTATCACAATGGGATTGACCAGAAAACCATCCCTTACCCCTTCTAAAAGGGTATATCGAAAGGTGGGATTACTCGATTCACAGCCAAAAGTAATATAGGTATCCAGTAATTGACGTCTTTCTAATTTACGTGGGTCTTTTTCTGCTAATTCTTTTTCATCAATTTTTTTCAAATAATCTTTTGGTGTTGCGGTGAGCCCCAATTTATAACCGGTAAAATATTCAAATACCGCACGACTGTTACCATTGATAGATCGGTGTGCCTCATCGGATATGACTAAATCAAAATCGGTAGGTGAAAATAAGTCTTTGTATTTATTATTAAAGAGGAGGGTTTGGACTGTTGAAACTACGATTTCTGCATGTTTCCAGTCATCCTTATTTTCTTTATAAATCACACACTTATAATCGTTCTTTAAATATATCACAAAATTTTTTTGTGCTTGATCTTCTAATTCTAATCTATCTACAAGAAAAAGAACTCTTTTGGCATTACCCGTTCTTATAAAAAGTTTAATGATTCCTGCTGCAACCAAGGTTTTTCCGGTACCGGTTGCCATTTCAAATAAAAATCTGCTTTTACCTTCTTTAACTGCATCTTGCAAAGACTGTATGGCTCTTATTTGGTAATCTCGCAAAAATTTTAGCTTATTTTCTTTGATAAATGAATTTCTTGTTTGTTCATAAATCCAACTGGGATCATTTTTATAATCAGGTTTTTGAGAAATAGCAATGTACCCTGATTCGATAGGTTCATTAATCAAACTATTTGGATTTGGTTTGAAAGATTTTTTGTACTTTATAGAACCACTTGTGGGGAATGTTATAATAAGGTTTGGATTACCAAATTCAATATCCCAAAAATAATGGAGATTGCCATTGGACAGAATTACAAATCGAACATTAAGGGCCCTGGCGTATTTACGAGCTTGCTCTTTTCCATCTAAAGGATTTCTACCTTCCTTCTTTGCTTCTAAAACAACCAGAGGGAATCCTTGTTCATCGAGCAGTAAAAAATCAACATAACCGTTTTTAGTCTTTTCAAAATCTTCTCCAAGATCATTTAATTTTTGTTCAGTAATTTTTAGGTTAGTTTCAAGGCATATATTTGCTCTTCCTTCAGCGGTATCGAAAAATCTCCATCCTGCTTCTTCAAGAAGTTTATTTATTCGTATACGCGCTTTGGCTTCTTTTGGCATATTAATTAATCCCTTTTAATCATTTTTAAAGTGGAAGATCTGGTTTATGCTATCCTTTTTATAATACAACAAAAGTCTTATGAAATCCTTCTTTTTAAAAAAACTTTAAACAGGGGTCGTAATTATCTAATAAGATG
>NZ_PFKO01000022.1:0-1459 GCF_002784285.1 Candidatus Infernicultor aquiphilus | reverse complement strand
TAATGCCTGCTCGGCTAATTTTTTTCTTTTCTTTGAATTTACTCCGGCATAAATCAAGGGGACTTCTACATTATACAAAATAGTAGTTCGTGCAAGCAAGTTAAATTGTTGAAAAACAAAGCCAATCTTTTTATTTCGGATTTCAGCTAATTTATTATCATTTACTTTACTTATATCCTCTCCGTCCATGATAAAAATTCCTTCTGTAGGATGGTCAAGACAACCTATGATATGCATCAAGGTGGATTTACCAGAGCCAGAAGGACCCATTATGGCTACAAATTGACCTTTATTAATATGAAAAGAAACTCCCCTTAAAGCATTCACTAATACTTCGCCCATTTTATATACTTTGGTTATTTTTTTTATTTCCAACATTAAGAAGCACCTTCATAATTTTTTATTTATTATTTTTTACTTTCTTATCATAACCCCGCCACCCATACCCGGAGGCATTCCTCCTCCAAATAGATTAGCCTCTGGCTTTATACCAGCAAATTGATAAGCATTAATCATAATTTGATCTCCTTCGATTAAGCCATCCTCTATAACGGTATAAACTCCATCACTAACTCCAGTTTTTACGGGGATTAATTTTGGTTTACTATCAACTACCTTAGCTACCATGGACTGCTCATTTTGATTGAAAACCGCGGTAATCGGAACTAATAATTTACCTTCCACCTGATCAACAATAATCTCTAATAAAGCAGAAAATCCTGGTCTAAATTCCGGTTCAGCTGTATTTACCTGGATTACCACTGGAAGGGTAACCACCCCATTAACATTTTCGGTATAATAACCGATCTCTTTTACTCTTCCTTCAAATTCTCTATCTGGAAAGGCATCCAGTCTAATAATTACTTCCTGCTCTTTTTTTATTTCTAAACTGTCAATTTCATTAACGGCAGCGTTTATTTCATAACTGCTGTCATCTATTAAATAGGCAACTTGCAACCCTTGAGTTACATAATCACCAGGTTTTACTGAAATATCAGTAACTAAACCAGAAAAAGGAGCCTTAAGAGTAGTATCTTCTAAACTTTTTGCAGCTATGGTCAAATCCAATTTGGTTTCTTCTATCCCACTATCTGAACCATTGATCTTAATCAATTCATAAGCATTTTTTATTTTTAAATAATTTAGCTCTCGTTCATTTTTATCTAATTTTATCAAGTCTTCTCCTTGGGTAACTTTATCACCTTCGTTAATTAATATTTCTTTAACTTCACCATTTAAATTAAAACTAAGTACCTTTTCATCTACTGGCTGTAAATAGCCGCTAGTGGAAACTGTCTTTCTAAGATTTCCTTTTTCTAAGGTCATCACCGTTTGCGGATTGATAGTGATATTAATATTTTGATCGGTTAACTCTTTATCGCTATTTACCTTAAAAAATCTATTCCAGACCAGAAAGGTAGCAATTAATATAATAATTACTCCCACCATTAACCATTTC
>NZ_PFKO01000062.1:0-1551 GCF_002784285.1 Candidatus Infernicultor aquiphilus | reverse complement strand
TTTTTCTTCAATTTCAAACCCAATGAATTTTCTATTAAGCTGTTTGTATATCCTATGGGAGAGTTGACCATTCCTTCAGGACAATACAAAACAATTTGCCAGAAATAATTAAACTTGTTATTCTTAAATAATTGTGGAAGAAATTTTGTGCTAAAGAATGTAATAAAGAAACTATCGTCTTTTAAGATCCTATCGCATTCTGGCATAATATTATAAAAAAGACTTAAATCAGAATCGTTTCGGACACCATTTGTGTTTAATCCGTAAGGTGGATCAGTCATCACTACATCTATGGAATTATCGGGAATCGATTTTATTAATTCTAAACAATCTCCGCAGATTATTTTATTAACAAAGTCTTCCGGATATTTAAGATTTTCATTAAATTTATTTGTCCTTAATCTCATTTTCATTTTAAATTATCCTTAAACCGCAATGGCAGATAACGTAAAACAATCGAACTACTTCGGTTATACACGACTCTACCTGTCTACATGCGAACACGCATAGGCAGAGGTGAAGCTTCAATAGGAAGTTTCTTCTCTTTTTTTTTGGTCGGGGCGAGAGGATTTGAACCTCCGACCTCTTGGTCCCGAACCAAGCGCGCTAACCGAACTGCGCTACGCCCCGCCATGTACACTAAACATTAATTAACCATTCTAATTTAATAAATTATATCATAATAATATAAGTTGTGGGTTATAATTTTTATTAAATTTATTACGGTTATCTTAATGGGATGACCAATTTTAATTTACTGGCGATGAAGGAAGCAGCAATTATTTTTAGAATATCTCCAGGCAAGAAAGGAAATACCCCTACCATTAAAGCTTTCTTTATTCCTATACCAGTTACTAGAGACAGTTGAGTTATTCCGCTTATATAGATAATTATGATGCCTATCCCACCGGCTAGAAAATAATAAAAAATATCTTTTTCTTTTTTTAGCTCTATAGCCTTCCCAACAATATAGGAGGAAATTATGAATCCAAATAAAAAACCACCGGTCGGTCCAAACAAAACACCTATCCCGGCTTTAAAATCGGCAAAAACAGGTAAGCCTATTAGCCCTAATAATACATAGATTATTTGACTTGACCCCCCCAAAACACTTCCCAGGGTCATACCAGCCAAGAGAGTAAATAAATTTTGTAAAGTAAGAGGGACTGGATAAAGGGGGATAGAAATAAATGCGCCTACCGCTGTTAAGGCAGCAAACAAAGAAACTAAGGTCATCTGGCGAATATTCATTTTTTTCATTCTCAAATCCTCCGAGTTTCTGATAAATTAATGTTAACCTATACATTATCTTAAGTTAACACGATATCCAAAAAAAATTTAAATTATCGTTCCAGAAATTATTTTTTCTAACTCACCATTTTCTTTCTTTAAAATTAATGCCCCTTCTTCATTAACATTAATAGCTTCTCCGCTAACTACCTTTCCTCCTATATTAATTTTTATCTTTTTCCCCAGAGTATGCGAAGATAGTTTCCATTCCTTCAAAATAGAAGAAAATTCTCTTCTTTTTAACCTTTCGTAATACTTTTC
>NZ_PFKO01000185.1:363-1598 GCF_002784285.1 Candidatus Infernicultor aquiphilus | reverse complement strand
GTAATTATCTAATAAGATGGGGACAGGCTTTACTTTTTATTTGACAATAAATGCGGGAAGATAAAAAGAAGTCTGTCCCCATCTTATACAAAAAAGACACTCTACGTGCGTTTAAAGGGCATTCCTAACCTCATTTTCTTCTTATTCTAACTTCAATAAATAAGCATTATTTTTTAGCCAATCTTTATGTTCTTTATATTTGGGGTCCAAGATTCCCACTTCATTCCAAAATGCTTTTGAATGATTTTTCACTTCCAGGTGGGTGAGCTCATGAACAACGACGGAATCTACGATAGGTAAAGGTGCCATAAATAAAAATATTCTTCGCGTAGGATAAATATTTTTTTGAAAGTAAAAATTCATCTTTAAAATCCAGTAAAATTTCTCGATTATCCACTAACTTTAAATTGTAATAATTACCCAGATAAAGAAATCTTTCTCCATTTATAAATTCTTTTTTCTTAAATTTTAAATTTCTTAATTGTATTTCTTTTTGCGTTTTCTGCAATCGATCCATATATTTTAATACAACTTTATTTATAACTTCTTCACTGGTATTAAAAGGTGCATTTACTATTAATGCAGCGTCTTCATTTATATACATAGCAATGCTTTTTCTCTTTGAACGTATTATCTTTTTAATTTTTATGATTCTATCCTCGTCCCAATGATATCCCGAGTTCAAAAGCTTTGTGGAGCAGTTCTTCTCGCTTTCTGGCACCTTTTCCACGGTCAGAGTCCGTAATAACTAAAGTATCTACTAACTCAACATTGGCAAAATATTTGCACCAGAGCTTTCGTTACAAAAGTATCAGTGTTCATCTCTTTCCTGGGACTACTTACCATTCCCACTACTTTTAGAACCATAGTCTCATTCGCTCCTTAATTAAATATAATTAAAACAAAAAGACATTTTACCTGTTATGAGAAAAGAATTAAAATTGTTGCTGATATTTAGTATATTTAAATAAATATTTGTGCTAATGGTATCTTTTTAAATATGATTTAATGAACCTTTCATTTTGTTTAGATATTTTTGTAGGGTGTTTTAAATTTAAATTTTTTTGTTTTTAATGAAATTTTGTATATTTTTTATTCTCATATCTCTCTTTTACTTGTGCAACAAAGGTATCAATTCTCATTTCTCTGGTACTATCCTGAAAACCATCATACTCTATAGACACAAAGGGAATATTATTATTATCTTTTCTGAATTTAGGAATAAAACCAGCTAC
>NZ_PFKO01000185.1:0-279 GCF_002784285.1 Candidatus Infernicultor aquiphilus | reverse complement strand
AGTAGTTTTTCTTGTTTTTGCCGCAGTTTTGGTGATTGTGCTGGCTTCGCTATTTATCGGTCTGCCAATCGTGCTTGGGCGCATTTTCGGCATTTTCTGGAAGAAAAAAGCGTGACTGCCCAAATGTTCATTTCTTAGCTTCAGGCGGCTTTGGCTTGCTGGGGTCTATCCCAAGCTGTTTGTAAAGAGTGTTGATATCAATTGGGAAATCAAGCCCAAGTATTTTGTGTATAAACAGGAAAATTTTCACTGCGCGCTTCGGGTCAATCTGGCTCCTGG
>NZ_PFKO01000102.1:0-1456 GCF_002784285.1 Candidatus Infernicultor aquiphilus | reverse complement strand
GTCCGGAAGTGATTAGCTTGATAAATGAAATGTATGATGTATAGATCTCTCACTCCGAAATCGGACTAACGCCAATTAAGGAATATTTGAATTTTGTTTTGTTAAGATATTTCACAAAATCATCCGTAGTTTTATCAATATCTTCAATATATCTATTATTCGTCACATGCGCGCGTCCGCTTTTCCAGACATGCTCCTGAGGATTTTCTTCCGGGGAATATCTGGGAAAATGAACCGTTTCGATATTTTCATCTTTTTCAATAAATTTCTTGACTTCGCTGCCGCGGTGCCAGCCGGCACCATCCCAAAAAATTAATAGTTTTTCTTTCGGATATTTCCTTCTTAATTTTTTCAAGACATCGACAGTGATGAACATGTTTTGCCAATCTTTTTTAAAGGCATGTTCGACTCCGGTTTTGATATTGAGAAACCCGTAAACACTGCGGGCTTTTTTGTCATTGGAAACTTCAATCTTCGGATATTCATTTTTTCTGAGCCACATTTTTTGGAAAGTAGTTTGCGTGGATAAAACCATCTCGTCTTCGCAAAGCACGACAGTGTTTTCTTCCCTTAACGCTTTATCCAGTATTTTCTTGGCTTTTTCTTGAAATTCAAGCACTTCCTGTTCATTTCTTTTTTGATAAATTCTGCCTGGTTTATGGAAGGAAAAACTAGCTTTCTTAAAAATCAGATAGACCGAAGTTTTGGATTTGTATTTAACCTTGTATTTTTTCTTAATCCAATCGCCAACCATGGCGGTTGTCCAAAATTCGCTGTGATACCCGATGTCTTCGGGTTTTTTGGTTTTGATTGTTTCAATAATTTCATCCCGATCTTTTTTGTTTAGCAGTTCCTTCGGATTGTGACGAGCCGGATCTTCGATGGAGGCTATGCCTTTGTCTAAATATTTTCTTCGCAAGGCAAAGATCTGCGAACGGCTAAATCCAGTCATTTCTTTGATTATCTCAATATCCATATCCCTATTTACCATTAAAACAGCTTGGATGCGATAGGCTTCCTTTTTTGATTCGCTGGTTCGCAAATATTCTTTGAGTTCCGCTATTTGATTGTCTTTTAGTTTTTGTTGGCGTTTCACCCTGAAATTATACCACTTTTAGTCCAGTATTGGAATGTGATGTCTATATGGAAGGATTTTTTTATCTCAAAACTTATCATCAAGCACTCGTCGAAAGCGAATTGGCAAAGTTGGATTTGGCGGGGCGAATAAGCGGGGATTGACAAGACTTGTTTATAATGATACTATATCACTATAAACAATTAAAACACCCCAGTTAAATATTTCGAGGCGAAATTTAATGGGGTAAAAAAACAAAAATATGAAAAAGAAAAAAATTGAGATTGGCAGTAAAGTTATTGCGGTAAATTTGTCTGAGAAGGAGAATGACTACATCTCGCTAACTGACATAGCAAGATTTAAGAATGCTGAAACTACGGG
>NZ_PFKO01000334.1:0-7673 GCF_002784285.1 Candidatus Infernicultor aquiphilus | reverse complement strand
TTTTAAAATCTTATCTTCTAGATTAAGTTTTAATTTCATTTTTATAGACCTTTTCTATCTTCCCTTTTAGCTAAAAATCGCGGCTAAAAATGCAGCCACCAGAATAGCGGGTAATAGATTCCCAACCTTAATTTTTTTTATCCCTAATAATCCAAAACCTATACCCCATATTAAAATTCCCCCCACCGCAGTCATCTCATTTATTATTTCCGGAGATAGGAAATCTTTTATGGTGCGAGATAACAAAGTAATCCCTCCCTGATACAAAAATACCGGAATAGCCGAAAATAATACCCCTATTCCCATAGCTGCAGTAAAAGCAATAGAGGTTACTCCATCTAACAATGATTTGGCATAAAGTATATCTGGATTACCACTTAGGCCTTCCTTAATAGCACCCATTATGGCCATAGAGCCTACACAATATAATAGACTGGCGGTAAGAAATCCTTCCACAAATCTTTCCGATGTATTATTACTCTTAAACTTCCGCTTAATTCTTTCTCCAAATCTTTCCAAACCTGCTTCAATGTCTATTATCTCTCCAATCACCCCACCTATTACCAGAGAGAATATCACCAATAATATATTATCTGCTTTAATAGCCATCTGCATCCCAATTAGTAAAGAAGCTAATCCGAGGGCTTGCATTATAATTTTTTCAATTTTTTCAGGAAATTTACTCTTTAAAATAAGTCCCACAGAACACCCTAAAAAAATTGCCACCACATTTACTATTGTTCCTTTCACTAATATTTCTTCCTCTCTACCAAATTAATCTTTTATATTATATTATAACCATGTTTTATTTAGTCTGTATTTTATCTCATATTTTCCGATCTAAAAATTATATTTTATTTATTATACCCCAAAGTTTGATAATTGGTAATATTTTTGGAAAAATACATCTTTTAGTATAATTTTAAATAAAAAGGAAAATATGCTATACTCTAATTTGTAGATTTCAGGTTTTAAGTTAAAAATACCATCTAATTGGATAGCCGAGGTGTAGGGGCTCGATTCATCGAGCCCGCTAAAAAATTAGATAGATAATTCGGGTCGGATAAATCCGACCCCTACACCAGATTTAGAACTTGCGATGACTATTCACTAACAACTATTTAATTGGTAAATTTGACAAATCAAGGAGTAAAGGATTATTTGGATGAATTAATTTTAGATAAAAAGAGACTCTTTAAAGGATTGTTAATTTCTTTATTTATTGGAATTATAACTTTTTTAATTATTACTTTTATCACTACTAACCAGAATACTTGGGCAAGTTTTTCTTATATTAACCAAAAATACTTATTTTTAGCTTTTATTCTAATGCTATTTGCTGCCACAATAGATGCTCTTAGAATAAAAATGGCGGTAGAATCAGTTAATGAAAAAATCACCTTTATGGAAGCTTTAAAAGTATATTATATTAGCAACTTTGTTGGTGGTATAACTCCTTTCTTCTCTGGTACTTTACCCGCTCAAATATATTTATTTAATAAAAATATCAAACATAAAATACCTTTGGGCAAAGCTACGATGATTGCCACTATTATGCCTCTACTTAAGACTCTGGTTTTTACTATCGTTAATCCTATTATCTTTTTCTATTTTAGGGAAACAATTACCGGTTATACGACTCTTTCTATAATTCTTATTGACCTGGCTATCTTATTTTCTCTCTTTCTTCTCTCTTTATTTGTTTTAGCAGTAAAATATCCGGAAATGATAATAAAACTAATCCTAAGGATTCAACAATTATCCTGTATTTCTAAATTTTTTAAAAAAGAAAAAATATTACATTCAACTGATAAAATAATTTTCGAAATTAAAGAATTTCATAAAAGTTTTAATCTATTAAAAGAAAATTGGGTTAAAATACTATTATCTATCCTCTATACTGCTATTTTTTGGAGTACTTTTTTTGTAATAGCTCCCCTTATTCTTCGAGGATTTAAAATTAACTTTAACCTTTCTCACGTATTGATAATGCAAGCCATCTTCTACTTTATTTTACCTTTTATGCCTACTCCAGGTGGTAGTGGAGCAGCAGAGGTTGGTTTTGCTTCTCTATTCTCTTTCTTTATCCCTCATTACCTTTTAGGTCTTTTTGTAGGAGCTTGGAGATTTATAGTCTTTTACTTTAACTTAGGCATCGGGTTAATAATGCTTTTGGTAGAAATAAAGGATTTAAAAAAGAAAAAAGAGATAGAAATAAAGTAATTATATTTCTTCTTCTTCTTTTTTTATCTTCCTCCTGGCTTTACCTCTAAGCCCACCAAAGGATTTAAAGACTTGGTCAATACCTAAAGCAATTATCAATATAGGCCAAAATTTCCAAATATTTTCTGATACTACAAAATCAAAAAAATATTGAGCAAAAAATTTGGTTCCTATCACTATTAATATTATTCCAAAAAAAATGGATTTATTTTGCCAGATCTCTTTTATTCCCCATATAAATAAAATTATTGGCCAAAATTCCCAAACTTTCCCCCAAACTTCCATATCAGTAAAATTTTCAACTATAAATATTATACCAATTACTAATAATATTAATCCAAAAATCCAATTTCCTTTACCTTCTTCACTAGCACTCATTATTTTCCCTCCTTTAATATTTTTTCCCGCTTTAATAAACGAATTCTCTTTGCTTCTTGCCAAATATATTCCAAATCATAAAAATTTCTTTTCTCTTCAGAAAATATATGCACTATTACATCACTATAATCCAATAATATCCATCCTGTCTCCGGCTTGCCTTCATAATGCAATAATCTAATTTGATTTTCTTTTAATTTCCTCATGATAAAATTAGATATTGCTTTTAATTGGGGTGCTGAATCACCACTAGTAATTACAAAATAATCCGCTACCGGAGTTAAATTACTTATTTTTAATATTATGGTATTTTTTGCTTTTTTATCTTCCGCAGCAGATACAACCATTTTTGCAACAGTTAATGAATTTTTCTTCAAAAACACCACCTCTTTTTAATTAGTCATATCTTTCCCTAATATTATAATCAAATCTGAACCTTCCTTATGAGCAATTCCAGAGCTGCCATTCCCATTTAAAATTTTTACTTTTATTCCTCTATTTTGGACCATAAATTAATGATTTTACTTTTTTCTGCACTTCTATTGTATCTGGTTCTAAATAGCTAATTCCATTAATATATACTGGATTACCTTGAACGGTTTCAATTATAAATTTATCCTGGCTTACCCCTTTAAATAGATTAGCTAAAGCAACTGCATCTTGTAGTTTTAGATCAGTTTCTAAGTACGTTTTTAACCCCTCCAATATCTGCGTAATTTTTGTAACAGAGCCAAGATTCATCATTTTATTTATTAAAGCCTCAACTAATTTTTGTTGTCTTTTTATCCTACCCAGATCGCCTAAGTTATCATGCCTAAATCTAATATATTGTAAAGCTTTTTCTCCATCTAATATTTGCTTTCCTGGATAAAGGTTTATATTAAGTCCTCCTGCTTTATCAATATAATGCATCTCTTTTTCTATATTTATCTCTACACCGCCTAACTCATCAATAATATTAACAAATTTGATAAAATCTACTATAACATAAAAATTTATGGGTATATCTAAAAACGAACTAACTGTTTTACTTATCAGTCCTTTTCCTCCAAAGGCATAGGCATGATTTATTTTATCCATTCCTCTTTCTGGAATTTCTACCCTTATATCTCTAGGAATAGATAGAATAAGGACATTTTTAGTTTTAGGGGAAATACTCAATAAAACTATTGTATCAGCCCGTCCTTGATTTTCAATTTCGTCACAACCTACAATTAGCATATTTATTCGATTGTAAGATAATATATTAGAACTAAAGGGAAATATCCCAAAATAATTTAAAAAAACAATTAGAATAATTAATAATAAGATAAAATATATCAAGGGGCTTAATCTTCTTCTATTTTTTTTCCCTTTTAATCTTCTTTTTTTACTCTTTCTTGTCTTACCCTCTAAATTATTTTCATACATTAAGTATAAACCACCTTATTTAGAATATTATTTCTTGCTTTAATAGAAACAGGATGAATTAATAAGCCTTCACTAATCAAGTATAATAACTCTTTATCCAAGACCATTAACATCGCTCTATCTAAATCTTCCCATACTATCTTTCTTACTTCTTCCACTCCCTCCATATTCCTTAAAGGTTCAATTTTATCACTAAGGTAAATTACCTTATCTAAAATAGACATATTAACTGCGCCAGTACTGTGTATCCTTATAGCTTTCAAGATGGTAGAATCTTGAATATTAAATTCTTTTTCTGCTATAGCTGCTCCTACTAAAGGATGTAATAACTTAGGAATTTTATAAATAAGTTTATCTGTCTTTATATTATATTCTTTAATCATCGCCTGTAAAGTTTTATAATCTAAATCTTTAGCACAATCATGCAATAATCCAGCAATCTCTGCTTTGGTCACATTACAACCAAAATTTAAAGCTAAATCACGAGCCACTTCGGAAACATTGATAGAATGTTCTAATCTTTCTTTACTCAACATTTCTCTTAATCTCGACTTTATTGAATTAATATTCATTCTCATCTCCTAATTTTTGTTTGAAAAAGATCATTGATATAATTTGTTCTTATAAATGTATTCTTCTACTTCGTAGGGGAGTAAATATCTTATACTATTTCCTTCTCTCACCCTTTTTCTAATAGCAGTAGAAGATATAGCCAGAGGAGGAATCTCCATAATTTTAATAATTTTTTTAAATCTTTGATCTAATTTATTTAAATCATATCCCGGTCGAGTAGCTGCTACAAATTGACAAAGCTTAATCAATTCCTCGCTCTTATACCAGGAATTTATTTCTAAAAAAGCATCAGCTCCAGTAATAAAAAATATTTTAATTTTATGATTATACTTTTTTATAAACTCTTTTACTGTGTCGATTGAATAAGAAGGACCTGACCGATGAAGTTCAATTTTAGATACTTCAAAAAAAGGATTGTTACTGGTAGCTAAAATAGTCATTAAATATCGGCATTCGGGGTTAGAAATATTATTTTCTCTTTTGTGGGCAGGTTGACGACAGGGAACAAATATTATTTTATCTAGTCTAAAATTAACTCTCGCCTCCTCAGCAGTAAACAGATGCCCATAATGTATGGGATCAAAAACTCCGCCCATTATTCCTAAACGCTTAATAGTTTCTTTTTCTTTAAAAATTATAATTCCTCCCTCTTTTAGTATATAGTCGTTAGTATATAGTAAAGAAAATAGAATTCAGAAGCCAGGGGTCTGGTTTCTGATTTCTACCTTTTTTCCGAGATACGATTCACGAGATACGAGACACGAATATAGCTTTAAGCTTTTCGTTTTTTACTATATACTATACGCTAAACACTATACGCTAGTCACCTTTCTCCTCCGGTATACTTTCTTCAACTTTTGTTTCTATTCCACTCTGTTCGGGCTCTTTCTCTTTTTCACCCTGCACTTCTCCATTAATAACTACAAAAGTATTATTTTTATCCGGATAAATCCAGTTCTCTATCTTATCTACATCTTGAAAGCTAACTTCTATTTTAGGAGGATAACCAAAGCCAAAATACCCCTTTTTTTCCAAAGCTTGTTGATAGGGGAGTGACTTTATTCTTTCTAACTCAAACCATAATTTTTCTTCCTTATCTTTTAATCTTAAAGAATGGTACATTTTGGATAATTGAATATACGAACGCCAATATGGTGAAGGATGAGTAAAGGATAAAGGATTTCTAACTTCCTCAATATTTATTGATTTTATATAGCTTTCTATGGCTAAAGGAAGAAACTGTCGGGTAATTTTATCCCCTAAAACCTGGTAAATTTCTCCTGCCCAAAAATAAGCCTCTAATAAATTTGGTTCTATACTTATCGCTTTTTTAAAATAAGGAATGACAGTAAGCAAGAGGTCTACAGAAGGGACGCTTTCTTTATAAAGGTATTCCTCAGGATTTCCAATCATTTTAATTCCTTCGTTTAAATAATCAAGGGCACTATCTGATTGAATTCGAGATGTACTATTAAAACTCCCTATTAAATACAAGAAAGCATATTGATTTTCTGGATTTATCCTTAAAACTTCTTTCCATTGTTCTATTGCCTTATTGTAAGCCCCAGATTGTTGGTAAACTCTTCCCAACCAATAATGAGCATTTTCAAAATTAGGGTTTAATTCAATAGCTTTCTTATAATTTTGTTCGGCTTTCTCGTAATTTTCCTGCGTAAAATATATATACCCATTTTTATAATAGGTTTGATAATCTTGAGCATAAATTGCTCCACTAATTATAATTAAGATTAGAAATAGTATTAATAAACTTAAGCTGATTTTTAAGTAAAATTTCTCCCTTATCATTATGTCTTCACCCTCACTTTCTTCTGATAAAATAAGTCTTTAATTTTATGATTCTTTCAACTTCTCCACATAATTCATTCTTAAATTAGCCAATAAACTTTCAATCCGCTTATAATCTTCCTTGTTCAAGTCATCTTTAATTTGATCATATAAAAATGCTATAGTATCAATAGTAATTTTAGCTTTTTTTAAATCCTTATTCGCTTTTTTAGTCTCAGGATTCATAATAAGACCCAAATATTCCCACGACTTTCCGCTCAACATACCTATAAACCAAACAAAAAGAACAGGTAACTCGGGTTCTTTAAAATGTTCTTCTTCTTTTTTTTCTTCTTCTTTAAATTTTTTCTTTGTCTCTTCTTTTTCTTCTTTTTTAACTTCTTCTCTTTTTATCTTTTTATCTTTTATTTTATCATTGTTTTTCGCCTTGTTTTCCTCTTCCTTCATTATCTAATCTCCTCCCTTCTAAATGACTTTTTGGTTATAATTATGTAGGGGCACAATGCCTGCCTGTGCGTGTACGCACGCAGACAGGAATTGTGCCCTCGCCATATTATTACCTAATTTCTCCTGTGGGCACGATGCATCGTGCCCCTACATTACTTTTTATTTCATATTGCGTGGCGCATAGGTTAGACTAACTACACAATAAGAAGCAATGCCCTCTTTTCTCCCAATAAAACCCATCTTCTCATTGGTGGTAGCTTTAATATTTATCCTTCTGGAAGATATTTTCAAAACTTTAGCTATATTATTTTTCATCTTAATAATAAAAGGCGTAAGTAGGGGTTCTTCTAATACTACTGAAATATCTATATTATTTATGGCAAACTTCTTTTCTTTTAAAATTTCATAAGTTTTTCTTAACAACTTTAAACTGGAAATATCTTTATATCGTTCATCATTATCTGGAAAATGTTGTCCGATATCTCCTTCTCCTGCTGCTCCTAATAAAGCATCTATTATAGAATGAATCAAAACATCCGCATCTGAATGTCCATCTAAACCCTTTTCATAAGATATAATTTCTCCTCCTAAAATTAATTTTCTTCCTAAAATCAAATGATGAACATCATATCCAAAACCTACCCGCATATTTACCTCACTGTTTATCAGTATATAGTATCGAGTATCGAGTTACCCCCTTTGCCAGTTAACCGTTAACCAGTAAGTTGTGTAATATGTAACCTGTAAGTAATAAGTAACCTATTTTTGTAAATTAAGAACTATAATCTAATTGCTCATTACATATTACTTATTATTGTGTCTTATCCGCTCCACGC
>NZ_PFKO01000092.1:0-1623 GCF_002784285.1 Candidatus Infernicultor aquiphilus | reverse complement strand
GTGGGGTGATTACCTGGGACTACCTCCCAATTTTTCACCTTTAAATCCTGAAGAATTACTTCAATTATACCTTTGACATTAAAAATATCCAAAGAAAATGATTTTTCCCAAAGGTCTCCGCGGCCTATCTTGGTAATCACCCCAGTGATTATTATTTTTTCCTTAGGTAAAGAATTTATTTTACTGGCATAGGGTAGATATATTTTACCTACTTCAAATATTTTAACTACCTCTGCTTGCCGATTAGTATTCCATTTTACTACTTCCAACAAACTTGAAATTATAGAAGTACGCATTAAAGAATAATCTTTCAGTATAGGATTTTTTATTTTTAGAGCATTACGCAATTTACTCTCTTCCGGTATTCTTATTTTATCAAATGTATCAGGAGAAATAAAACTATAAGTGATTACTTCATTTAAACCACAACCAATTAATATTTCTCTTATTTGATCAATTACTTTAAGTCGGAAATTTTTTCCTTCTTGGGCAATAGTAGTCTGAAACATAGAAGGTTTAATTTTATCATAACCATAAATACGGGCAATTTCTTCTATTAAATCTATTTCTCTTTCTACATCCCCTCTAAACGAAGGAGGAATTATCTCAATATATTCTCCCTGGTCTTTTTCTATATAAAAATCTAATTTTTCTAAAATATTGATAATCCGTTTCTTGGTTTTTAATTCATCTTCCTCTAAAAGATGACCCAATATTTTATTAACTCTTCCTATTCTTAAATTTATCTTACTGGGGTTGAATAATTTTTTATTAGTATCAATGGTACCTGAACTAATTTTACCAGAGGTAATCTTATTTATTAAATCAATAGCTCGATCTAAGGCAAATATTTGCACTTCTTTATCTATTCCCTTTTCGAACCTATTCGAGGCTTCAGTTCTTAAACCATATTTTATAGTACTTTTTCGATTATTAAGTGGATTAAAATAGGCTGATTCTAAAAATATATTTTTTGTATTCTGATTAATCTCAGAATGCTTTCCTCCCATTATTCCCGCAATCGCTATAGGTTCTTCTATATCAGCAATAACTAAACTATTGGCAGGCAACTGTCTCTCCACATTATCTAAGGTAAAAATAGTTTCACCTGGTTTACTTCTTCGAACTAGAATAGTTTTCCCTTTAATTAAATCAAGATCAAAGGCATGAAGTGGTTGTCCGGTTTCCATCATTACAAAATTAGTAATGTCTACTATATTATTTATTGCCCTTATTCCTAATAATTTTAATTTCCATTTTAACCATAAAGGTGATTCTTCTACTTTAATCCCTTTTATTATTCGTCCAGTATAGCGAGGGCACAAATCTTCTGCTTTAATTTTAACTGTAATATCTTTTTCAATTTTCTCCCCCTCTTCTTTTATCTTTATTTCAGGCATCTTAAGTTTGTGATTAGTAATCGCTCCTACTTCTCTGGCTATCCCAATTATACTCATTAAATCAGGACGATTGGAGTGTATTTCAAAATCAAATATTGTATCATCAAATTTTATTATTTTTCTTATATCTTCTCCTAAAGCCGTATCTTCTTCTAAAATTAATATTCCGGGAGATTTTCCTGGTTCGACACCTAATTCAGAAGCTGAACAGAGCATACCTGAA
>NZ_PFKO01000080.1:0-1451 GCF_002784285.1 Candidatus Infernicultor aquiphilus | reverse complement strand
TAAAAATTGATTATATTTCTATAATAATTAGAAAGTGATAATAATATATTTATTATTGACATTTATAATAATAAATGATAATATAAAATTGCAATTTAAAAAATATAAGATAATTATTTATAAAAATATATAAATAATTCTGGAGTAGTGATTTAATGTTTCAAGCTGGAACCTATAAACAACAATACGAATATAAGAGCTTTAGCCCTTCTTTTATTAATAAATCCTTCGAATGGAATGATAAACAGATAAATCTGCAATTAGAAGAAGCGATGTGGTATTTAGGGGAACTAAATGCTTATTCTACCTTAGTGCCAGATGTAGAGTTATTTATCAAAATGCATGTGGCAAAAGAAGCTACTACTTCCAGCCGAATAGAAGGAACCCGTACCAAGATAGATGAGGTAATTTTACCAGAGAAAGAAATTAGACCAGAAAAACGAGATGATTGGCTGGAAGTTCAAAACTATATTAAGGCAATGAATTTTGCTGTAAAAGAATTAGAAAAATTACCAATTTCCATTAGACTTATTAAAGAAACTCATCAAATACTTCTTTCTGGAGTAAGAGGAAAATATAAACTACCCGGAGAGATACGCAGAAGCCAAAATTGGATAGGTGGATCAAGTTTAAAGAATGCCTTTTTTATTCCCCCACATTATGAAGAATTACCAGAACTCTTAACTGATTTGGAAAAATTTTGGCATAATCGAAAGCTTTGCATACCTAATTTAATAAAGATCGCTATGAGTCATTATCAATTTGAAACCATTCATCCTTTTTTAGATGGCAATGGCAGAATCGGCAGGCTGTTGATTATTTTACAATTGATTGACTTAAAGGTATTACAAAAGCCAACCTTATATCTTTCTGATTTTTTTGAAAGACATAAAGGAGCTTATTATGATTCTCTAACCATAGCACGAACATCGAACAACCTAGAACAATGGGTTAATTTTTTCCTCACCGGAGTTATTGATACAGCCAAGAATGGAAAAGAAACTCTAAAATCAATTGTAGGTTTAGGTAAACAATATGAAGATAAAATAGTATCTCTTGGGCGTAAAATACCGATTGCCCAAAAATTATTATCATCTTTATTTTCTAACCCAGTGATTTCTATCAATCAAGCATCGGAACATTTGGAGATAGGCTTTGCTGCTGCTTCTCGCATAATTGCTGATTTTCAGCGATTAGGTTTACTCGAGGAAGTAACTGGCTTATCCAGAAATCGATTATTTATATTATCCGAATATATTACTTTATTTAAATAGATAATGATAGAGGAGACTTTTGTAATAGGTCAATAATTCGGTAACTTTTTCTAACTTTTTGTAAGGGATGATATATGCAAGTCCCACGTAAAAGGAACAGGGGACGGCAGGCCGTTCCTATTTACTATCTTTAAAACCCTTTATTTACAACAATGTCATTAACTTAAGGTGTACGTA
>NZ_PFKO01000179.1:0-1591 GCF_002784285.1 Candidatus Infernicultor aquiphilus | reverse complement strand
TTCAGTCCCACCGGTTCCAGAAATCTTTCTACCACTCACCTCAATATCATTTCTTGGACGAAAAGAAGCAACAATTCCTAATTTTCTCAAAGCATAAATTACAGGCTGACTTAATCTTTTAAAAAAATCAGTATCGGCAATCCTCATATTAAAAAACTGTTTTTCACAAATAATTTCCCAACCAAGCTGTGTTTCATCGAAATATATCGCACCACCACCAGTAATCCTTCTGTTGATATCGATGCCTGCTCTTTTACAGAAATCAACCCTTATTTCCTGCTCTAAACTTTGATGATAACCGAGCAGAACAGCAGGAGGATAAAATTGCAAGAATCGAACTGTATTTGGAATATTCCCATTATTTTTAGCTTCAAGTAAAGCTTCATCGAGAGCTATATTCTCTGCTGCGGTAAGTATCCCTGTATCAAGCAACCGCCATTTGCTCATTTTTTCTCCTCTTCTTTATTAAGTTTTACATGCTGGCCAATTTGCACAGCGCACCCTATATAGTAAGCCATCTACTACATAGAGGGAGGGCTTGCCCTGCCTTCGTACCACCTTTTTTCCTCTATAGGGCTTTGCTATTTGTTTTTTATTTGAACTAAAAACCTGTAAATAAAAACAGTCTATCCCTTTTTATATATTATAATCTTTGTAAGCATTGTCTATTTTTAGGAACTCCTTCTCACATTTCAGAAAAGCATCCACAATATCCGGGTCAAAGTGTTCACCGCTATCAGACTTGATTCTCTTGACTGCCTCTTCATGTGACAGTTCATTTTTATAAGGTCTTTTCGATCTAATTGCGTCATAAGCATCACACAAGGTAAAAATTCTTGCCTCCAAAGGAATTTCCTGCCCTTTCAAGCCCTCCGGGTATCCCTTACCATTATATTTCTCATGATGGTATGCGCAAATATTTCTGCCCATAATAAAAAATAATTGTTTAAGTTTGAACTTATCAATAGTGTTCTGAAGTATCTGTTTTCCTATCTTAACGTGTTTCTTTATCTCTTCGTATTCTTCATTAGTCAGCTTTGATTCTTTCAATAAGATGGCATCTCGTATTCCTACCTTTCCTATATCATGCAAAGGAGCGGCATCATAAAGATCTTCAATAAATTCATTCGTGATGAGTTTTCGGTATTTTTTATCCTTACTCAACTGTTTTGCTAATACCACTGAGTAGTTACCTGTTCTTTCTAAATGATGTCCTGTTTCCGGATCTCTCCCTTCGGTAAGTCCCGCAAGAGAAAATATAATTGCTTTTTGTGCTCCTATCAACTCTCTGAATCTCAAGATACTTATGTAGCCAACAATCAATATTAGGCAAAGAAATAAGACAAGAAGCAGGATAGACGATAATATCAGTTTCTGTAATGCCATTTTCAATAAAGGGTGGCTGTGATCTATTACCACAAACATTCTCTTGCCAGGAAGGAACTCCACAGTAGCATAGTGAAAAGTTTGTACGTCTGAGATATTTAACCTATCAGAATGATCACTAAAATCATAGTTTGACTTACTGAAGTTAATAGATTTGTCTGGCTTTAATGATATTAAATTTCCTTCTTCGGTCTGAATGAACATA
>NZ_PFKO01000339.1:0-1554 GCF_002784285.1 Candidatus Infernicultor aquiphilus | reverse complement strand
CATTACCGTATCCCCTATCTCTTCTTTACTTAATGGTGCAAAAGAATAGGGAGAGTAATCATCTTCAGATATATTAATAAAATTAAAAGCAAGAAAAACCCGGGAGGAAATATTATCTGCTCTATAGCTTTACGAAAAAATAAAAAATCCCACACTTTCGCTCCCTTCTGTCATTCCCACGAAACTTGTACCCCCATTTTCATGAGGGCAGGCCCTGTGAAAACGGATAATGGGAATCTATCTTTTTCCATCATCGCGAGTAACTACAGGAAGCGCCAAGCGCGGCAATCTCTACTTCCAACGTAGGACAGGCGTCTCGCCTGTCTATTTCTTATATCCTCCCCCTGCAAGGGGAGGACTAAGGTGGGGGTTTTACTAAATACTAACGACCAACAACGAATTTATCTTGTGTTTTAAATCTATCTTTTTCTTTACGCTATACGATATACTATCTACTATCGACTAGATATATACTAATTTTTTTTAATCTGATAGTCCTGTTCATCTTCAAAGATACAAAGAACCGCCCCTTTGTGTTGTTCTTTATGAATAAGCGTGTATTTCTATGCCGGTACTTAAGATTTCTTCTACCAGACCAACTGGCTCTTTGTACTCATCCATAGTAAATGGTTGAGGCTCAATATCTATATCATAATCCATAGCGCGTAATAGCAATAAGTGAATACCATCAACTCTGCTCATATTTTTAAAATAATCTGAAAAAACTGCTATGTCAACATCACTATATTTATGGATGTTTCCTTTAGCATAAGAGCCAAATAAAAAGACTTTCTTAATAGGAATCTCCTTTGACAACTTTATAATATAATCTTGAATTATGCTTTGTACTGACTCAGGGATTCTATCCATGAAAACACCTCCTGGGTAGCATGTAGCACTCTTTCAGCTCTCTTTGAATCAATAGTTCTAGAAATTATCTCTTTGAATGAAGGATATCTGCCAGATATATAGTATGCCAATAGCTCTGCGAAAAAACTTTTATATTTCTCTAAATTTTTTTCAAATTCTTCAACATTTAAGGATTCCTCAGCAAGATTAACTTCTCTCTTTAGGCTTTTAAAAATATTCCAGATATTATGTATCATTGGTACTTCTTTACCTGTATATAGAGTATATATTCCCTTAGTAAGTTTCTCTATTGCTTGTTGGCTCATAAAAGCAACATACATATATCTTCCGCCATTCATCATTACTTTAGCTGACTCTAAGTCATATTCTGCTGCTTCTAACCAGTATTCATACTTCTCTCTATTATTCAATATTATCACCCTATTTCTTGCTATACAACATATTAAGCATCCAACAATCACTTCATAAATCATTACTACTATATCACAATTGAAGCTTTTATCCTACACCTATAATGAGGAGCACAAAAAGCCCTGCTAAGGTGATATTTTATTTCTTTACCCGCACTTTACCTCTCGCAACTTGCAACTATTTTCGACGAAGGAGAAAATTATATAGATATACACAATTTAGCTGAACTCATCGCTAATCAGGGATCCCTTATTGCCCTATCCATGCTCTTAA
>NZ_PFKO01000161.1:0-1328 GCF_002784285.1 Candidatus Infernicultor aquiphilus | reverse complement strand
AAAATATAAAGGTGAAGGTTATACTCTAAATATGGCAACCGAAAAGAGGTATGATCTAGAGGGAGATCTCTATACTGGAGAAGATATCTCTAAAATAATTGACCGTCTACCAGAAATAGTTTTTAAGAAAGATCCCACTGCCCTTGGAGATACTAAAATTACTTACAATATTGATGCCTCAGTGGGACATTTTTATGAAGCGGCTACTCTCGAAGATAACTGGCGAGGAGAATATATCGTGAACCTGAATAGACCTTTTAATTTGAGTAAAAACATAACTTTAACTCCCTCGGGAATTTTCCGACAAGATGTCTATCTAACCGGTGAAGCTCGCTATCTTGTGGGGGGAAAAATTGACTTAAAAGCCTCGTCAGATAATAATTTCATATCCAGCACCCTATCTTATAATTATAATAAATCAGTAGGACCAACCCCGTTTAATTTTGATTATATCAGCCCTTTAACAAATTCAATAAGTGGAAAAGTAACTTTAAAATCTTCTGAAAAAATTAAATTAGATTTATCGACTAATTATAATTTTGTTACCGAAGATTTTGGAAATTTGGTGGCAAAATTAGAGTATAAACCGAAAGACGACTGGAAGATGAATTTTAGTTCCTCTTATAATCTAAACTCTATGGAATGGACCAAGCAGATAAATTCCCAACTCGACCTGCAGCTAACTAATGATTGGAGAATCAAGTATAAAGGTGTAGTTGATTTAGATGGTTTTAAGCTCACCAATAGCATAGTTGGAATTACTCGGGATCTTCATTGTCGTGAAATTACTATAAACTATAAACAAGCTACTAAATCTTTTTGGGTGGAGTTCTATATTAAAGCATTCCCCACTGAGAAGATAACTCTGGGGGGACAGTAAATTAGTTAACTGGTTACTTGGTTAGTTATTTAAATAAAAACGTAAAATATAAAATACAAGATAAATTAGTTAGCCAGTTAACACAGTCGTTGGTCGTAGAGGCATATTGCCATACGCCCTTACCTGCTATTCACAAACTATTCACAAATCTTTGTAACTTTTAGCCGGTTTTGAATCAGATTTGATAATTTTTATTTTATAATTTTTAATATAGAATCCCTATATTCAAAAAAATCTTTAAGATTCCGTCTTAAAATATTTACTACAATTGTCTCATCTATCTTATCGTAGTGATGAACAACTATATTTCTAAATTGAGCCATTTTTTTCATTGTTTTATACTGCTTCTTAGAGATAAGACCCTCTTCCTCAAGTACCTGAAAAGTATCACTATAACTAGTTGGAACTCTGTACTTTTTATCAGCAATAATATGATTTGTTATATCTA
>NZ_PFKO01000319.1:0-1502 GCF_002784285.1 Candidatus Infernicultor aquiphilus | reverse complement strand
TGGTAAATTGGATGGAAAAAGATGAAAGTTGTAGCTTTAATTGCAGCTGCTGGTTCGGGCAAAAGAATGAATTCTAAAATAAGTAAGCCCTTTATCCCTATTTTTGGGAAGCCAATTTTAGCTTATACCATTGAAAAATTTGAACAATGTAAGTTTATTGAAAAAATATATCTCACTGTTAACTGTGAAGAAAAAGAGCTGTGTTGGAAAAATATAATATTAAAATATAATTTTTCTAAGGTCCAAAAGTTAATTGACGGAGGAGAGACCAGGCAGGATTCGATATATAATGGACTAAAAACACTGGATACTGATACAGATATAGTGGTAATCCACGATGGTGCTCGTCCTTTAGTAGAAGAAAACCTTATTCAAGATTCGATTAAAGCAGCCCAACAATATGGAGCAGCAATTGCAGTTATTCCTATTAACGATACAGTAAAAAAGAGTGGAAAAGATTTTTTTATAAATAAAACTCTTAAACGAAAAGAATTATGGAGAGCTCAAACCCCTCAGACTTTTAAATACGATATAATTTTATCTGCTTATCATCAGATTTATAAAAGTAGGTTTTTTGCAACTGATGACGCTACAGTTGTAGAAAGATATGGGTATAAAGTAAAAATGATAGTTGGTTCTGAAGAAAATATTAAAATAACCACTCCCTTTGATATAGTTATAGTGGAGAATTTTTTAAAGAGGGGATTAAAATTTAAACTATGAATAAAATTAAAATAAATAGTTATTCGAAAATAAATTTAACCCTAAACATTTTAAGCAGACGTGAGGATGGATATCATGAAATAGAGGCTATAATGCAATCAATTAATTTGGCAGATCAAGTGGTTATTACTGAAGAAAAGGAAGGGATAAAGATAAAATGCAATCATCCTGAAGTTCCAGTTAATGCTAACAGTTTAGCCTATAGATCAGCAGAGAAAATTATTAATAGATATGGAATAAAAAAGGGAGTTAAAATAGAAATTGAAAAAAAAATTCCCTTAGCCAGTGGTCTGGCGGGGGGTTCGGCTAATTCTGCTACTATTTTAATAGGAATAAATAAACTTTTTAGTTTGAATTTAAGTAATGAAGATTTAAGGGGGATAGGAGAAGAATTGGGGATGGATGTCCCCTTTTTTATACAGAATGGGACAGCGCTGGCTTATCAGAGAGGGGAAAAGTTGACCCCTTTATCCTCAATTACTCCTCCGTTATGGATGATCATACTAAATCCTGGTTTTAATATATCCACTAATTGGGCTTATAATAATCTCGATTTAGATAGCATTAAAAAAGAAAAGAATAATACTAAAGCGATGCTTAAAGCTTTAAAAGAGGGGAAATCCCAGGAAATTGCTAAAAATTTATTTAATTCTTTTGAAAGTTTAATTATTAAAAAATACCCGGAAGTGGGAAGAATTAAAAATAGATTGATAGAAGAAGGTGTTTTGAGTGCTCTTATGTCTGGTAGTGGTCCTACTGTTTTTGGTATAACTCAGAAT
>NZ_PFKO01000375.1:0-1639 GCF_002784285.1 Candidatus Infernicultor aquiphilus | reverse complement strand
GAAATCCAGGAAAACATCGACATCTCCGCTACACTGTTCCCATATTTCTTCACCGGTAAAATATTCATGAGCATGAATATTACCTATGAGATGAAATTGATCCGCCCTGAAAGCGTTCAATTCCTCGGTTATTTTTTTTGTTTTATTTTCCACCAATTTAAGATCTTCACCGGAAACCTGGCCAACCGGTGAGCCGGCTGCCTGGTCTACCAGCACGACTTCTGCTCCCAAAGCTTTCATCATTCTGGCACGCTCGGTAGAATTTCCTTTGGACATGACTGCTATAAATCTGTATCCTTTCACTGCACATACTATGGCCAGACCGGTTCCAGTATTTCCGCTGGTCAGTTCGACAACCGGCTGTCCTCTTTTCAAACTCCCATTTTCCTCAGCCTCTTCAATCATCTGTAATGCTATTCTATCCTTTTTACTGAATCCCGGATTCAAGTATTCAAGCTTGGCATATATTCTTCCTTCCACTCCGTATGCTTTTACCAGTCGGCTTAAATTGACCATCGGCGTTTGTCCTATTGCTTTATGCACACCCGAAAGTAGTTTCTTCAATCAATGTCCCTCCTTGTCCCATTATTTTGTATTATATCAGTATTATAGACACCCACAGGTTTGTTCGTGGTTGTTTACATTATCACGCAGTTGCTATGATGTCAATAATAAAATCTACCCTGTCCCTATTTTTTATTAATCCATTTTTGTAGATTTTTTGCCTAATTTACGAAATATTTTCACCCACCAATATTCTACGCTAAACTTGAAATTATTCTTTTGCCAAATCCATAAAATTAAAATCCAAATTATAATATTTAAGGCACCAAAAATTAAACACCCATTTATGGTTTGATTCCATGCAGGTATTAGATAGCTAAGTATTTTCCCAAATATCTCGGAGAGAAGCGTTTCAAGTAAGTATATAGTTAAGCTTACCCGGCTAAACCATTTTATAAAAGGTATATTGATGATTTTTTTATTTCTAAACTCAAAAGTTAACCAGAAAAATGTGATAATTAAAATAAAAATACCTAACTCTAAGTGTGTTTTGAAATACCAAAAATAATCTGCTTTGGAGATTGTCTTCGGGAAATTCATACAACCAACCAATCCATATATAAAAAAGAAAAGGCCAATGGGGATGATGACTTTCTTAATCAGGTTTTCCCTTTTTCTATATATCATCAGCCCTATAATAGAGGCAAATAGGCCATAGGCCAGATAGGGCAATAATGGATAAGGATTTGCTATAGTGAAGCTAAGTATGGTTGCTACTAAATAATTCTTTGCCTGTATTGATTGACCTACTATGCTATAGAGGTAAATTCTTGTAAATGAAAAGAGCATTATTATAAAACCCGATATCCCTAACACCCAGTAATTTCTTTTTTCTTTTTCAAACCCTTTGTTTCTCAATAAAAAGAACAATAGTGATGTTACAATGATCAGGTTTAACCCTATGGTTGATATAGAAGAACCCTCAAAGAATTTAGTTATACGGGGGAAGGTTAGCTGCATATTCCTGATTGAACTTGCTACCACAGTCATATCCGGCTGATTGTTGATAAAATCGACATTCCATCTACCCAGAAAAATATTCAGTATATAATGAATTATTATATAAATACCTCCG
>NZ_PFKO01000079.1:0-1659 GCF_002784285.1 Candidatus Infernicultor aquiphilus | reverse complement strand
GAAAATTCTTTATTTTTTTGTCACTCTTCTCTTTCTTTAACTACATACTATATACTCGATACTGTTTTCACCAATTTTCGGGAGGTTCTGGACTGACTCTTACTCGAGCAGTTACCGGTGTCATAATCACATAAAGAATTTTTCCTCTTTTATTTTTTAAAGTTACTGTCCCGCCCATACTGGGCACTCCGTTCGGATAAAAATACACTTTATCATCTGTATAATTTGTATTAAAAAGATCAATATCTTCTAACTGTATATCTTTATATACTTCATAATATACTTCTTTTTGCTTGTAAATTCTATATCTATCTAAAGATTCCCAAAAATCTATTTTATAATATATCCCCTCGTAAAATGCCATGGATTGAGTATTTTTTAATTCTGAACTTAAAAGTGCTGCTGCAACATTTAATTTATTCCATTGTATCAAATTATTCAAGCCATTTAAAGAAAGACCAAGTAATAAAGCAATTATACCTACTACCACCATTAATTCAATAAGGGTGTAACCTTTATTACGATTTTTACTGTGAATCATACTGTATCTGTTTATCTTTCTTTTTTATTATTTTTTATATAAAATAGTTTTTCGTTTATCGTTTTTCGTTTTTAGATATAAAGTTTTCAGTTATCGTTTATTAGTTTTCAGATAAAAGAATCGAGATATAAAATCCATTTTATGGTTCTTCTGGATTCCCATTTCCCGTTTTCACAAGCGCAAGTTTCATGGGAATGACACATAACGTTCTTGATGTTTGTGAAGTTAGCGTAAGCAAATTTGGGTAAGCGTAAGCTTGCCACAAACACCGTGTTATCTGCCGTTGCCATGTCTATGCTCTCTTATAGGCTTCTAAGAATTCATCCCTTGAGATACCCGCTTGAGTGCTAATCGTTCTTAAGGTAGAAGCTTTTATTTTCGGATGGTTAGGCATTGTCAGAGGAGTTTTGCTTCCATCTGGATTCTCGCGCACCATGGAAATATGCTCTTTTTCGCGCACAACTCGGAACCCGAGAATCTCCAATGCCTTGATCACCTTTCGCTTTGGAGCATCAACAGGGAATTTCTTCATCAAACTTCAACTCCGGCCTCAGCAACGAATGCTTCAAGAATCGGTGGTTCAGCCTCGAGAATCTCTCTCCCGAAAGTCTCGATATGGAAACGAATGGCTGATTTCACATCTGAAAGAGCCTCTTCGTAAGTATCCCCCTGTCCAACTATAACCCCTTTAAGCCCCAAAGGATAAGCGACATATCCATCGGGATGTTTTTCCACGATAATCTTAATTTGCCTCATATGGACACCTCCATCCTTAATTACTGCTATTCTTCATCATAAAAAATAACAACACTCTTTTCAATTTCCCACTTCGGTCCTCTTACAGGTTCTCCAAAGTATATTGTAGTGGTGGCATATTGCACATGTTTAATCCTGATTTTGGGATGATCGTCAAGAAAGGACTGTATTGCCCTTTCTAAATATTCATCGGCAGAAAAATTTCTTCGTCCCTTTTCCTCCTATAATTTCCTATATAGCTCGTCTACGATAAAGGGCTTCCAGTCTTCACAAAGCCGAACTGAGAAGATTTTGACCTTCATCTCCTTACCCTCCAGGAATGACACATAAGTTTTTTAAAGAGTAACCTCTACTTCTTTAGC
>NZ_PFKO01000348.1:0-7763 GCF_002784285.1 Candidatus Infernicultor aquiphilus | reverse complement strand
CGCACCATATAAAAAATCTTTTAAAAATATTTTTAGCTTTTTGGGTTACAACCATTATATCATAAATTGAAATTAAGTATTATTCCTTTAAATTAAGCTTCTCCTAAACTATAACCAATGAAGTTTTGGGATCAAAGATATGAGTCTTTTCCATGTCTATTACTACTTCCATGGTCTGTTCTATTTCCACCTGGGTACGTGCATCCATCTTTCCTACCAGAGAATGCTTTCCGCAAGCCAGGTAAATAAAAATCTCCGCCCCTAAAGGTTCAATTACATCCACTTTTGCTTTTATAGTATTAGAAGGTGTAGCGTTAGAAACAAATTGCTTATCATGAAGATCCTCAGGTCTTACTCCAAAGATCACTTCTTTCCCCACATAATCTGCTATTTTAGAATAAAAATCCTGGGGAAGCTTTACTTTAAGACCTTCTGTATCAATAAAATAGTCTCCATTCTCCTTTACAATCTTAGAATCTATAAAATTCATGGCTGGAGAACCAATAAAACCAGCCACAAATTTATTATTCGGTTTTTTATAAACTTCTAAAGGTGCACCTGACTGTTGCAGGCGACCATCATTCATTATAAATATTCTACTTGCCATAGTCATTGCTTCTACTTGATCATGGGTTACATAGATTATAGTAGCCCCTAATCTACGGTGCAGTTTACTGATTTCTGCCCTCATGGCCACCCTTAACTTGGCATCTAAATTAGAAAGGGGTTCATCAAATAAAAATACCTTTGGTTTTCGGACAATGGCTCTTCCTACTGCTACCCTCTGTCTCTGTCCTCCCGATAGCTGTTTAGGTTTTCTCTTTAATAAATTTTCTATCCCTAATATTTCAGCTGCTTCCTGCACTCTTTGTTCGATTTCTTTCTTGGGAAATTTCCGCAATTTTAATCCAAAAGCCATATTATTATAAACATCCATATGAGGATAAAGGGCATAGTTCTGGAAGACCATAGCAATATCTCTATCTTTGGGTTGAACATCATTTACTAACTTATCTCCAATATAGATCTCTCCTGTGGTTGCTTCCTCTAAACCAGCAATTGCTCTTAAAGTGGTAGTCTTTCCACAACCAGACGGACCAACTAAGACCGCAAACTCCTTATCCTTTATCTCTATATTTAGATCATCTACTGCGGTCACCTCTTTAAATTTTTTAGTAAGATTCTTTAAGATGACATTTGACATTTTAATTCCTCCCTTTTTTTAAGATTCTAATGAATATTTTATTATATTTTTAGATTTAAATCTATAATTTATATTTTTTAACCTTCCAATAAATCATCAGCTATTTGAGAAATTTTTTTTAAGCGATGGTAAATGCCTGACTTAGTAATTTTATAATCTGTCTCCTCAACTAATTCCTGTAAACTGGCATAAGGCAATTTTTTTCTGATTTTAGCTATTCTAGCTAATTTAGACGAAATGCTCTGTAAACCTATTTCTTTCTCTATTATATCAATGCTATGTAACTGTTTAGCTGCAGAAAGAACTGTTTTATCTAAATTAGCTGTCTCACAATTAACTAATCTATTTACTATATTTACTACATCTTTTCTAGCCCTTACCTCTTGAAAATACAATAAGGCATTTTGAACACCAATTAGGCGTAAAAACTCAAAAATACTATCTCCCTTCTTTAAATATACCACCCACTTCTTCTTCCAAAAACTTACCCGGGAGTTTAAATCATAATAGTCAAAAAGGTGATGAATAAAGTTTGCCTCCATCTCATCATTAACCGAAATTTCCAAATGGTACATCTTTTCTGGATCGTTTACAAATCCATTTACTAAAAAAGCCCCTCTCAAATATAAATTTTTAGAAAAAAGATTATTTATATTTAATTTTTTTCTTCTTACCGATTGCTTATTATTCGCCGAGTGGCATTCCCAGCTTAGATCCATTTCTTTTAGAATCTTTTCGTTTTCCGTTAAAAAAGGAATTTTAATTACATAATGTTTCTTTTTATTAGATGAATGTTCCGTTTTTACTACGGGATATATTTTAAAGACTTTTTTAATTAGATTATAAGCTGTCCGGGTTAGGGCAGGATTTTCCAAAATAATAGTTAACTCTATTTTTTGATCCTTTTTAGTAATACTACCTCTTAATTTTATAAAGGCCAATAATTCGTCTTTCTGTTCATAGACATTTTTCGGAACCATTCTCGCTAACTCATTTTTTACTCGGTAAGTAAAAAACATTTAACCCTTTCTTTCCGATATTAAATCGATAATAATTTGGGCTAACTTGTCTGGATCATGTCTCGCTAAGTTCTGATTATACCATAATTTTTTACTTATTAATTCAACACCCATCTTTAATATCTCTGATCTATCAACTACTACCTGATAAGCACCTTCTTTAGCATATCTTTCTTTTAACTCATTATCAATTTCCGCAGTGTTTACTATAATATAATCAATACAATTTACACCTAAATACTTTTCTAATTCTTTTAAATGTTGAGAAACAGTATAATGATCAGTTTCCCCTGATTGGGTCATAATATTACAGATATATATCTTTATCGCCTTCGACTCACCAATTGCTTTAGATATCCCTTTTACTAAAAGATTACATATTATACTGGTATAAAGGCTTCCTGGTCCTAAAATAATAGCCTCTGCCTGCTCTAGGGCCTTTAAAGTTTCAGGTAAGGGTAATACAGGTGAAGGCTCTAAATATACTTTATCAATAATTTTACCACTATGGGTTATCTCGGTTTCTCCTTTGACAATTTCCCCATCTTTCATTTTAGCAGATAAGGTAATATTTTCCAAAGAAGAAGGTAACACTTTTCCCTGAATAGCTAATATTTCACTCGATTTTTCAATTGCGCTTATAAAATCTCCACTTACTTCTGACATTGCAGTAATAAACAAGTTTCCAAAATTATGACCCTCTAAACTACCATTAGTAAAACGGTATTGGAATAATTTTTCCATTAATGGTTCAACAGTAGCTAAGGCTACTAAACAATTTCTGATATCCCCTGGCGGAAGAACTCCTAACTCCTTTCTTAATCTTCCTGAGCTTCCACCGGTATCAAATACCGTCACCACTGCGGTAATATGGTTAGTAAAAGACTTTAACCCTCGCAATAACACGTAGAGACCAGTTCCACCTCCAATAACCACTATTTTGGGACCCTTGCTTAATCGTGTTTTTTGATAAATAAGTTCAGATATTTTATCTACCTGCTGAGGGACTATGGTCCTAAAAATCGACCTATTTAAATTTCTTATTCCCAGAGTTATAAGCCCTACCCCAATGACCCCTAATATTACTCCCAGGATATTAATTAAAATATCGGAATAGTTAAATACTGCGCGCAGATTACCCTTTATTAATAAAAAATTTTTTATATTAAAACAAAAAAATAAACCACCAATTAATAATATTATGCCTAAAATAACCAGCAATAAATATCTTTTTATTTTTATCCCTGGATAGAGCCATTTCCAGAGTTGACTTTTTACATTGAATGTTCTCATAAATCATTTTTAATCTTGGTTTCTTCTTTATTCATATCTCGGTGTTTCACAAATATTTTGTATCCTTTCTCCCGTAAATATCTGGCTAATTTATTTATTAAAACTACGGACCTATGTCTCCCACCGGTACATCCAAAAGCAATAGACAGATATGTTTTACCTTCTTTAAGATAATAAGGGACTAAATAATTTAATAAATTAAAGTATACTTCTATAAATCTTTGGGTAACCGAGAATTCGGTTACATATTTTTCAATCTCCTTATTAGTCCCCGGCAAAACTTTTAATTTATCTATATAAAAAGGGTTAGGAAGAAATCTAACATCAAAGACTATGTCTACATCAATGGGAATACCATATTTATAACCAAAAGAGATTAGGGTTATCTGGATATTTTGATATTTTCTTTTTATAAAACTTCTAACAATTTCATTACTCAATTGTTTAGGAGTTAAATCAGAAGTATCTATAATCAAGTTAGCTTGCGACCTTAATTCTTTTAGCTGTTCTCTCTCTGCTTGAATATTTTCCAAAATACTGCTGGAAATATTTAAAGGATGCTTTCTCCTGGTTCCACTAAATCGGTGAACCAATGCCTCATCACTTGCTTCTAAAAATAATATCTCTCTATTAATCCCTAATTCCTTTAAATAACCAAGTGATTTAAATAAATCCTTAAAAAAAATTCCTGCCCTTATATCCACCACTAAAGCAATTTTGGACAGTTTTCCCTTTGACTTTAAACAAATTTCTGCAAATTTGAGAATTAGCTGAGAAGGAATATTATCTACACAGAAAAAACCCGAATCCTCAAAACACCTAACCGCTATACTTTTTCCTGCACCGGATAGACCGGTAATTATTACAAATCTCGTTTTATCCAATTATTTCTAACGCCTCCCGCCTAGTCGTTAGTAGGACAGGCGTTCCCCATTTTCACGAGGAGAGGCTCGCCTGTCTATGTAGCTTCTAATGTAGGGGTCAGATTTATCCGACCCGAATTTTACGGGCTTGATAAATCAAGCCTCTACCCTAAATCTTTATACTCGCTATGGTTTTGCTTATTTTTTTATGGGCGTATGCAATACGCCCCTAACTATACTTCCTAAACGCTATATGCTATACGCTAACTAAATACTATTCACTAACTACTAACGACTAATTACATACTCTCTGGAACTGAAACTCCTAAAATTTTGAGAGAATTAAATAACACTATCCTGGTACAATCGATTAATATTAACCGAGCTCTGGTTAGTTCTTCATCTTCAGTAATTATCCGATGTACCGTATAATATTTGTGAAACGAGGAAGCTAAATCATAAAGATAAGTGGTTAAAAAGTGTGGTTTCCAGGTTAAAGCTGACTTTTTAATTACTTCTTTTAAGGAAGATAATTTTTTAATCAATTCAAATTCTTCTTCTTGGTTTAATAATTGAAGCTTAATCACCTTGCTTTTATCCATCTTTACCCCTGCTTGTTCTGCTTTTTTTATTATACTACATATCCGGGCATAGGCATATTGAATATAATAGACCGGATTTTCCATAGATTGAGACTTAGCTACATCTAAGTCAAACTCCGTATGACTGTCATGACTTCTCATTAAAAAGAAATAGCGAGCTACATCTTTACCTACTTCTTTTATTAAATCTCTCAGGGTAATGAACTCTCCTCCTCGGGTAGACATTCCTACTTCTTTGCCATCTCTTATTAAAGTAACAAATTGCACAATTAATACTCCCAAAGAATCTTCGGGATACCCCAAGGCCTGCACCGCAGCCTTCATCCTTTGAATATAACCGTGGTGGTCAGCCCCCCAAATATCTATTATTTTTTCAAACCCTCGTTGGTATTTGTCTTGATGATAGGCAATATCAGAGGCAAAATAGGTAGGAATACTATTTTTTCTAATTACTACTCGATCTTTTTCATCGCCAAAAACAGTAGTCTTTAACCATAGTGCACCTTTTTCCTTATAAAGAAAACCCTTCTGCTGGAGTAATTCTATAACCTCTTGAAGTTTATTCTGCTTATAAAGAGAACTTTCACTAAACCATGCATCAAACTCCACTCCAAAATTTTTTAAATCTTCTTTAATTCCTTCTAAAATATTTTTTAGAGTAAATTCTTTAAAAAATTCTCGACTTTCTTGGTCATCTCTATCTTTATACTTATCTTGAAATTTTTCTATAACCTCTTTGGCAATATCAACAATATACTCACCTTTATATCCGTCAGCAGGAAATTCCATCCTTTCCCCTAAAAGGTTATTATATCTTACTTGAACAGATTGTCCTAAAAGGTCAATCTGTCTTCCCTGATCATTGATATAATATTCTTTTTCTACTTTATAACCTGCTGCTTTCAATATATTACTTAGCGCGTCTCCCACTGCGGCACACTTTCCATGACCAACATGTAAAGGCCCAGTAGGATTAACACTAACAAATTCAACCTGAATCTTCTTTCCTTTGCCCAAATTTACTTTACCGTAATCTTCACCTTTTTCCCTAATTTCATCTATAACCTGATATAACCAATTTTCCTTCAAACAAAAATTTATAAAACCTGGTCTAACCATTTCAACTTCACCTATAATACTGTCCTTTATATTTAAATTATCTACAATAAAATGGGCAATATCCAAAGGTTTCAATTTTAATTCTCGAGATAACTGCATAGCTATATTAGTAGACAGATCTCCATGAGATTTATTTTTAGGAGTTAATAATATTATCTCGGGAATAATTTTAATTTGGAAATTACTCTGTTTTATATTTTTTTCAATAGAATCTAATATAGTTTTTTTTACTTGGGCAATTACATCTGTTTTCATCTAATATACCTCTAATATACCTCTAATCTATTCTTCCTAATATATCAATTACAAGATATTCAAGAGGAATTCTTCCCCTTGAAAACCCCTTAATTCGCCCTCACCTTAATGTTTATTGCACCCTTGAATATCTGAATAATAATTCATATTCCTTATTTAAGGTATAGGAATTATTGAAATTCCTATACCTTAAAATAGTGCGCCCGAGAAGAGTCGAACTTCCAACCAAGGGCTTAGGAAGCCCCTGCTCTATCCATTGAGCCACGGGCGCATAAGCACACAAATTATCTACTTCTCATTATAAAGGTGACAGGCACAAAAATGCCCTTCCTTTGCTTCTGTTAATTTAGGTTCAATTTCAGAACATATTTTCATAACTTTAGAACACCTCGGATGAAACCTGCATCCTGTAGGTGGATTTGCGGGACTGGGGACATCGCCCTTTAAGATAATTCGTTCCTTCTTATAATCTGGATTAGGAACAGGAACAGCGGATATTAATGCCTGGGTATAAGGATGCATAGTATTAGTAAACAATTCCTTTTTATCCGCAATTTCTACTATCTTTCCCAGGTACATCACTACAACTCTATCACTGATATACTTTATTACACTTAAATCATGAGCAATGAAGAGATAAGTAAGGTTAAATTCTTTCTGCAGGTCTTTAAGAAGATTTATAATTTGAGATCGTATAGATACATCCAACGCAGAAACTGCTTCATCACACATTATTATCTTTGGTTCTAAGGCCAGGGCTCTAGCAATACCTATTCTTTGCCTTTGACCTCCGCTAAATTCATGAGGAAAGCTGTCCATATTTTCAGCTGGAATGCCTACTTTCTCTAACAGTTCTCCAACTCTTTTGTACCTTTCGCGAACCTTTAATAGGTTATGAGTTAATATACCTTCAGCAATTATATCCTTTATTTTCATCCTGGGATCAAGAGAACTATAAGGGTCCTGAAATATTATCTGCATGTTCTTTCTCTCTTTTCTCAGATCCGCCTTTTTCATCTTTACTACATCTCTACCATCGAATATTACTTGTCCTTTAGTAGGTTCTTCTAATCTTAAGATAGTAAGAGCTGTGGTGGTCTTACCGCAACCAGATTCTCCCACCAGTCCTAAGGTTTCTCCCTCGTACACCTCAAAAGATACATCATCTACAGCTTTTATCCAGCCTACCGTTCGTCTAAAAACACCTTTCTTTATCGGAAAGTACTTAACTAAATGATCTACTTTTAATAATGAATCAGCCATTTATACTCACACTCCTGCTAAAAGACCTTTTTTTACTTCTGAGGCAACTTTATCTATATTCCAACACCTTACATAATGTCCTTCTTCAACCTTAATTAATTGGGGTTCCTCCTCTTTACATCTATCAGTCCTAAACCTACATCTG
>NZ_PFKO01000068.1:1365-1491 GCF_002784285.1 Candidatus Infernicultor aquiphilus | reverse complement strand
AAGATCCTGAATGCGGAGACTGGCTCCCTGATGCTTTTTGACTCAGAAGGAGAAGTTTTAACCATAAAGAAGTCCTACGGTTTGAATGAAGAAATTATCCGAAAGACCAGAGTCAAGAAGGGGGAG
>NZ_PFKO01000068.1:808-1252 GCF_002784285.1 Candidatus Infernicultor aquiphilus | reverse complement strand
TCTAAAAACCAGGAAGGGGGTTATCGGGGTTGTTAACCTCAACCGAAAAGAAGATGCTAATCCCTTTACCGAAGATAATTTAAAGCTTCTTTTTACTATGGCTAATGATGTAGCCTTTGCTATTGAAAATGCTACTTTATATCAAAATCTGCACGAAAGTTATCTAAGTATTATTCGGGCCTTGGTCTCCGCCTTGGAACTAAAAGATTCCCATACCAGAGGCCATTCTGAATCTGTTACCAGATATGCAGTAGCTTTGGCCAAAAAACTGAAGCTATCTCCTCAGGAGATAGAGAGTATTGAGGTAGCAGCTATCCTTCACGACATCGGGAAGATTGCTATTCAGGAAAGCATTCTTAATAAGCCTGGAAAACTAAATGATGAAGAGTGGAGAGAAATGAAGCGGCACCCCGAATTCAGTTATAAAATTCTTAAAGAGGTCAA
>NZ_PFKO01000068.1:0-781 GCF_002784285.1 Candidatus Infernicultor aquiphilus | reverse complement strand
CTATACCCACCATGAAAGATATAATGGGAAGGGTTATCCCGCCAGGTTAAAAGGGGAGAAAATTCCCCTGGGGGCAAGGATCCTTGCCGTGGCAGATACCTTTGCGGCAATGACTTCTGACCGGGCTTATAGAAAAGGGTTGAGTAAAGAGATGGCCATCGAGGAGCTAAAAAGGGTGGCCGGGACTCAGCTTGATCCTGAGCTTGTGAAGGTCTTTGTCGAGATGTTGATGTCTGGTGAGAAAAAATAGTTTTAGCTTAGAATGTACAAACGCTCATGATTATTTGACCGAGGAAGGAAAACTTGTTAAGATGTTATTAGTAAATTTTTAAAAAGTTATGAGGGAAGATTAGATGTTTAAGTATAGGCTTGAAGTTACAAAACAAAAATTTGTTACCGTCGCCCCCCCGAAATTCGGGTTTCTCTCTTCTTTTTTAATACCAATTTCAAAGAAGCATTTTCAGGAAAATCCTATTTTTTTACAGATTAATAAAGGATTATTAATATTAAACTCGAGGACTATAATATAACCGTCTTTGGGTTTAATGTTTTCAGGGTGTATAAAAATGAAATTAAAACTTAATTTAAAAGATAAAATTTTAAAACTGAGAAGATGGATAGAGAAAATCAAAGAAAATAGAGAGGGTAAACCAGCGATGAAAACGATTACCCATGAACAGAACTTATTACAGGCCCTTATGAATAATATTTCGGATTCCATTTACTTTAAGGATAA
Source organism: Candidatus Infernicultor aquiphilus (assembly GCF_002784285.1). Taxonomy (NCBI): domain Bacteria; kingdom Pseudomonadati; phylum Atribacterota; class Candidatus Phoenicimicrobiia; order Candidatus Pheonicimicrobiales; family Candidatus Phoenicimicrobiaceae; genus Candidatus Infernicultor; species Candidatus Infernicultor aquiphilus. Next base: position 45 of record NZ_PFKO01000068.1, on the reverse strand, counting down.
GGAGAACAGATTCGTGATGGTAAATAGAGCGAAAGCTGAGCATTC
>NZ_PFKO01000291.1:1166-1710 GCF_002784285.1 Candidatus Infernicultor aquiphilus | reverse complement strand
CAAATAAAATAATATCTGCATCTTGCTCTAGTGCCCCAGAACTTCTAAGATCAGATAATTGGGGTCGTTTATTTTCTCTTTGTTCGCATAAACGATTAAGTTGAGATAGAATAATAATAGGGATATTAAATTCTTTTGCTATTGACTTAAGACCTCTTGAAATATTTGAAGTAATTTCAGTTTCATTCCCCCCTTTACCTCTCATAAGTTGAAGATAATCAATAAGTATAAGACCAAGATTAGGGTACTTCATTTTTGCTTTTTGAATCTTGGCCATCATTTGATGAACATCACACATTGATTCATCAATAATAAGAGGCATTTCCTTAAAAGTTTGCTGTGCATTTTTAATTTGAATCTTTTCAGCGTCATTTAATAGACGTCGTTTTAATTTATAAAGTTCGATCTTTAATTCACTTGCGAACATTCTCATTAAAAGCTGGGAGTGATTCATTTCTAATGAAAAAAATAGTGTGGGAATGCCCTTAAGCGCATTTTTTAACGCAATATGAGAAGCTAATGCAGTTTTCCCCATGCTAGGACG
>NZ_PFKO01000291.1:0-1158 GCF_002784285.1 Candidatus Infernicultor aquiphilus | reverse complement strand
TAATAATGTAGTTTCCAGGCTTTAATCCATTTAATTTTTCATCTAAAGATTGAATATAGGTTGCAATCCCATCAAAATACTCTTCTCCTTCTGTAACACTTTTAACAATCTTATCAACAACATCTGACATATAAATTGTTTGGAAATCATTGTCACAAGATATATCTTTAACTAATGATCCGATTTCTGTGTAAATATTATCTGAATTAACTCTTTCTGCAAGAATCTTTTCTCCGAATGAATGAATCCGATTATGACAGTATTCTTCTACAAACTTATCAATGTAGGTTTTGTAAATTGTTGTGTCAACAGGAATTAAGTTTTCTTTAATTTCAGTAGAATTATTAAATTTTACTAAAATAGAATCTTTATTTATTATATTATTTTCAATGATATTTTCTCGACAGTAAGTAAAAATTTCTTGAGTAATTGATTGAGTAAAGTACTTTTCCGAAACTTTAGCAATAACTTCATATTTAATAACTTCATCAAATAAACACCAGAGAATTTTCCATTCTATATTTTCTGTCATAATTTAAAAATATCCACTGTCTCTGTATTGTTAATTATTTGTTGACAACGTATTTCAATTAAATTAAAAAGATGATGAATATTTTGTGGTTTATTATTAATATATTCAATTGCTTTTTCTACTGTATCTTGCCCATAACGCTTTTTAAGTCGACCAAGTCTTCCCCATGTTGAAGAAGGAATTAACATTCTATATTTATGAAAAATTATGCTTTGTAGTGTCAAAATGGAGCCTTATTAACTTCAATATGTTTGATCAATTTTTTAAAATCATCAAGTTCTTTTAAATCAACAATAGCAATATCTTTCTTTAAAATATTTTTAATAAGATTTGTCAATCCTACTTTACCAATTTGATATTTTGTGCATAAATTTTTAAGTTTTATTTTAAGTTCTTCTTCAGTTTCGTCTTTCTCTCTAATATTAATATTTGAGGGTTTATTTTCTTTATTTAAAAAGATATCTTCTTTGGGCGCAGGGAGAAGACCCTTGTATGCCATATGCCCGATATCTAACATTGATGCGCATTTTTCAAGAGAATTTGTAGCAGCGCCCTTTAAGGCGTCTCCTACTCCCATCTCGCCGATAAAAGAAGTACCAAATTGGTCTTTTACTGTAGTGATATCT
>NZ_PFKO01000017.1:0-1638 GCF_002784285.1 Candidatus Infernicultor aquiphilus | reverse complement strand
GGATAAAGAGGGAGTTGGCGGATGCAGGGTACTGGAGCGAAGATAACATAGCGAACTCCTCACTTATCGATCCTGAGTTTTTAATAGCAACAACCCAGGACTGGAAACAAAGGAAAGCGATGCGTGAGCGAGGAGCACCACGGGGGAGGATACCTAAGCAATTATCAGTACGTGGTCGGATGGAGCGGAAGCTCTTAACGAAAGGTGGGAGCACTTTGTATAAACTGCGTAGCCAGATGGTTGAGCCGGTATTTGGTCAGATCAAAGCTGTGCGTGATTGTGGTACGTTTATGCGGCGCGGCCTTAAGGCAGCACAAAGTGAATGGCGGCTGATTTGCGCAACACATAACTTACTCAAGTTGTTCCGTAACAACCATGCCCCGAGTTCATTCTCTCATACCCTCTATACCTCGATATTACCGGCAGGTGCAGGATGATAAACACAAGAAACATGGCATTAAAGCCTATGATGCAGAAAGCACCGCAAAATTAATCATGTTATCTTTGCGGTGTTAGGTGAGAACCACTGATTGAGATTATCACCAACAAGTTTGAGCAACAGATTCAAATATCCAATTTTATCTGTTGGAAATTCATCCAAAATGGTTCAGGGGAGTTATAGAGTAATGCCTTAGAAACCAGATTACCTCTGACCTTTGTATTGATAGCCCTAGAGGCCTTCACTTCTACCCTTAGTTTCTCAATCCGCAGGTCATACTGCCCATTATAATCAGGATCTATAGATTTGTCAGGCTTTATAAATCTCTTATCCAAATCTCTAATGTGTTCATGTACCCATATCTCGCCGAATATTCGTGGGGCAAGTCCATAAAGTTCAAGATATTTGTTTGAAGACACATAGTCATTCCTTAGATTCTCGTAGTCCTTAAAACTTATAATCTTTTTGTCCAAGAGAAAAATTAGAATGTACTCATATTCATTAAATGGGAAAGCAGATATAAGGCCTTTAAGACGGGCATTCAATATCTTTTTGTCCGTGTTCTTTAGCGATTCAGAAAGGGAATTCAGATAATCCTTGAGTTGTTTTATATCCATCTATGTCCTCCTGTTTGTTTTCCTATTTCAGGGAATGGATTTTGCCATTGCCACCCCGTTTTTCCCGTCTTTCTAAAATGCTCTAATCTTCTTATGGTAATCTCTGCAAATACAGGGTCAATATCAAATGTATATAACTTTCTTTTCAATCTTTCTCCTGCAATTAAAGTTGTCCCTGAATGAGCGAAGAAATCTACAACCAAATCCTTTTCACGACTACCTGATAAAATTATTCTTTCTATTGCCTTCAAGGGTTTCTGAGCATAACATCCTGGAACATTTTCTTCCATCCTGTAAAATACCTGCTGGATATCTACCCACACATTACCTGCCCTTATAAATTTTGACCTACTTCGTTCTAAATTTTCCGTGATTCTTCCATTAACCTCTTTGTAGTACCCCCTTAATATTTTGGGAATATCTGTATATTCAGCATTTACATTGAATTCAGGATTGCCTTTAATATAATAAAGAAGTTCTTGTCTTACCCACATCCAGTTTTTTTGAGTCCCGTATCCCCTTTGATTTCTCAGCGTAATAATATTTTTAGGTTTAAGCTCATTAAATTTTCTCATCAAGATA
>NZ_PFKO01000054.1:753-1624 GCF_002784285.1 Candidatus Infernicultor aquiphilus | reverse complement strand
ATTTATCGGTAATACATACTAAACCTATTTTTTTATCTTTCGAGGATAAGTGGGCAATGTTGACCATAGTTTCCATTTGGGGATCTAAAGCGATAGCCAGAACTCTTTGCTTTTGGTCGGAAAGGTAATTTTTTACTTCCTCAAAATGAAAAAAGGTAGTAACCACTAAATCTATCGATTTTAGTCTTTCTTTAAATTCATCAGGCTTTTGATAAATTTCATCTATTAAAATTGGTATTATAGCAATGCCGGTCCCCAGTTCCAATCCTTTGGAAAAAAAATGTAACTGCTCATAATTACATTCAATAAAGGCAATATTAATATTTTTTAATAATCTTTCTTTTTCTTCGATCCTATTATTTATTATCTTTTTAAACTCATCTAACTCAAAATTTAATTCTAAAGCCTCATTAATAGCAAAATCAATAATCTCTATAAGTTTTAGTCGAGTATTATTACCTTTTAGTTTATGCTGGTTAGAAACCCTTGGACCAGGACTAGGAAAAGTTCCTCGCCCTGGGGTGGATAATATCATATCTTCTAAAACTAACTCTTTATAAGCCATACTTACTGTATTTCTACTAACTCCTAATCTTTCTGATAAATCCCTTTCGGTAGGTAATTGTTCACCTTTCTTTAATTTACCCTCTTCTAATATTTTTTTTATCTGTTGTTTTATCTGAAGATATAAAGGAATTCCACTTTTTTTATCAATCTCTATTTTCATTGAAAATTTCCTCTTTAAAACTATTAATCCCTATTTTTATATTGGACTAATGGACTGATGGATTAGTCTTTTTAAATAATACCATATATTTTTAAAAAAGCAATAAATTTTTCCTTATTTTTTGCCTGGAAACAAAAAAATGGG
>NZ_PFKO01000054.1:0-647 GCF_002784285.1 Candidatus Infernicultor aquiphilus | reverse complement strand
ACTATTTCTAATACTTTTTCCTTCTGGCCTTTTTCTTTTAGTAATAATTCTTTTATAGAAGAGGACAGCTCGGTCCTTATTTTTTCATTTTTAATCATTCTCAAATTTATTTTTACATTCAATATAGCGCTCTCCAGTGCTGCATCTGCCATTAAAGCTGCAATTCCGGCATCACTTACCGCATTAATATTTCCTTTTTCAGCAACTTCCTTAGAAAGACTCAAGATTTCCAGACATTTATAAGCTGCTCTGAGGGGAACTTTGGCTGCTTCGATTAAAGACTCCTGTATCTTTTCTGACCTGATCTTTTTTTCTGTTTCAGTTTCCTGGGGCATTTTATAAGTAGCCATAAAATTATTAAAAGCTTTAACATCTTCTTCTATCAATTGGCTTAATTCATAACGCAGTTTTTCCGAAGAACTTATAATTTTTTTAAAATCTTCTTCCACATCTTCATATTTTTTTTTGCCAACGGTTAAATTACCTACCATAGAAATTAAAGCTGCTCCCAGTGCACCAGTTAATGCTGCCACGCTTCCACCACCAGGAGTTGGTGAATTAGAAGCTAATTCGTCTAAAAAATTACTAACTTTTTTATCGATTAACATTATATTTTCCCCCCTTAATTTATTAGTATATAGTATATT
>NZ_PFKO01000354.1:986-1601 GCF_002784285.1 Candidatus Infernicultor aquiphilus | reverse complement strand
CCAACAATAATTAGATCCCCCCTATCAAAGCCTCCGGTTATTTTATTCAGGTCATCAAAATCATCTGGGAACTTAAAATCCGTTCCTTTTTCTGCTTCATCTAATGCCTTTAAAATAATATCTTTATTGGTTTCTTTATTTATCTCTTCCGGAAGTTTTATCTTATTCAACCCATCCTCTAATTTATCGGAATTTATTTTCCCCAGCCTATAATCTTCTGTTAATTTTAATATCTTTCTTTCATAACTATATTTTTTTAAGAGCTTTAGATATTGATCAAAAGCATTCACTGTGGGAACAATGTTCTGTATATCGTATAAAACAGCTAAACCCACCCCGGAAATATTATTACTATGAGCGTAATCGCTTATGGTGATATTATCTATTTTGATATTGTTACTGTAAAGCCTTTCGATAATTTGGAATATTCTTTTATAAAGCGGGGACGAAAAATCATTACAGTTTATTTCATTTATTATTTTTTCATATAAATTGCCTTTTAATAGTAGGCAGCCGATTATTACTTTTTCTATCTGGGTATTCGTATAAGCCATTTCACTTACTCCTCCTCAGCCAATTATTAATGAAACGACTAAAATCTTTCGGGATCTTATT
>NZ_PFKO01000354.1:0-911 GCF_002784285.1 Candidatus Infernicultor aquiphilus | reverse complement strand
TATATCCGGATATTTCTTTTCGTATTCTTCCATCTGTTCTATGGTTAAGTTATTAAATAAACCTGTTTTAAAATTGAAGGAGATCTTCTTTCCTTTCTTCTCCTTCTTCTCATTGTTAACATTCTTTAATACATTCTTATTTGTGTTGCCTCGTTCTAAATCTGTTCCTAATCTGTTCCTAATCTGTTCCTCGTTCTGTTCCTCATTCTGTTCCTCGTCACCTTGATAAAACTCATAATTTATAATAGTTATAACGATATATCTGTTTGTCATTCTGTATGTAATATTTTCATCATTTTTTAAAGCTAACAAAAAATTTTCTACGTGTCTGTATGTCCAGCCAAAAATTCTCTGGAGTTGAAGTTTCGAAGTTAAAAATTGCCCTCTTTCTACTTCAATATATTCATTTCTAAAATTCACCATATTTTTTTTGAAGTTTGCCCGGGTATATAGATATGTCCAGGCATAACCATCACAAAAAGGTTTTTTCGATATCCAATGGTTAAATTGTTCTCTGTGAAATTTAACCCACCCTTTATTTTTCATCTCCTATTTCCTCTCGAAAATTGTATAAATCTTTTTTCAAGTTTTTAGAATTTTTTAATATACCCATTAATCTAATAAATTCCTTATAAGTTAAATCATTTCCGCTATATTGCCCAGTGATTATAGATATCCTCAAAGGAACAATATTAGAGTTATTGGAACTGTAAAAGAAGTCTGCTAATTCTTTTATTCTTTTATTAGTCATATTTCACCTCAAATCAAAAAAGGCAATAAAAAACGCTAACCAATAAGGAGACTTGTCCACGTGACTGAACAAGCTAACGTGCTTGATTAGCGTTTCTTTGCCTTTTATTTTATTTGTTTCACTTATTAAATCTATCACGTTATTTTACTCCTTACAAATA
>NZ_PFKO01000217.1:1178-1727 GCF_002784285.1 Candidatus Infernicultor aquiphilus | reverse complement strand
GGGATTATTTGCATTTTGGTCGTTTACAAGTAAAACCTGAACCTGGAATTGAAATTAAACAGCCTTGGTTTGGAATTGAGATTGAGGTTCTAAAAGAAGGAAAGTTTGAAGGTAGACCTATTATTACCAAGATCTTTAAGGGGAGTCCATCTGAAAAAGCAGGACTAAAAGAAGGAGATATAATTATAGTATTTAATGGAGTGGGAGTATGGGGAGAAAAAAGATGGCTTGAAAGACTTCCCCAATTAATAGAAAGTGCAGCTCAGGGATCGTGTACTACCACTCTCATTAAAAGAGAAGGTAAAAGAGAATGTATTAAAATTCCAAAAGTATTTATTGAAATGAAAGAAAAGAAAGACATTCCTCCGGGAAGTTTTTAGTTCTGGAAGTTGATTGAAAAAAAGGAATAAGGAGGTAAGAAATGATTAAAAAAATTTTGATTTTAGGTCTTTGTTTGTTTTTGTTTTCTTCTGGAGCAAGAGCAGAAATGTTAGAAGAAGATAAAGTAATTCAAGGAATAAAATTTCCCAAAGGCACATATCTTTACTC
>NZ_PFKO01000217.1:0-1140 GCF_002784285.1 Candidatus Infernicultor aquiphilus | reverse complement strand
AAGATACAGAAATCCAAGGAATTGAATATAAGCAAGGAAATAGAATCGTCTTTGATGAAAATGGGGAAGTTATAAAAGTTGCTGAGTAGTAATTAAAATATAAAGGCTAAAAGAGAGAAAATAAAAGTGATAAAAATCCTTTCGATAGTAGCCAGTCTTAACATGATATTAGCGCTAAATACTTTTGCTGAAGAGAGTGGTAATCTTCACCTTCTCTTCAGTGTAACTAATGAACAAAGAAAGCAAATTTGTATTGAAGCTTGTAAATGGGCTTTAGCAAAAAATATTGCCTTGGCAAAAGAAACTAAACTTCCTAAATTTGTGCAATCTGCTGGTTTAATCAAGACAAGCTTGGGGCTTAAAAAGGCTTTTAATTATGACGATGTGGATCTATCACTCTTTAATGGAACGCCACTGGTCAAACACGACCCTCTGTATGGTCTAAATTTTTACTATTGTGGACTATGGGTAAGAGATGCCTATTGGTATGGATATCTCAAAACAAAGGAAAAGGATTTAAGAAAAGCATTGAAACTTTTAGGGTATTCTTCTTTTGAAGAATTTATTGAAAGACTCAATAAGAAAAAATCCCATTGGATAACTTTTTGCCAATCAGTAGAATATAAGCCAGGGTGGACTGAATCAATCCCCTCTGGGGCAAGAGTATTTTTTTCTCATTGTGGAACCTATGCCTCTTCTAGAGGAATTGACTCCATTGGTCATGCCCAATTAAGTTTAGGAAAGTTTGGTTGTAGCACAAACGGTATGTTCTTTCCCGGAATTTTCAGAGCAAGTTTTTATCACGGTGGCCCAACTTTATATTCTATGTGGAGTTTCCCAACTTTTGAAGTTTCTGATTTAACAGAATTAAAATGTGAGCCGAACTCTCAAAAAACTCACTTAGCCTCATCCTTTAAGGAAACAACCAAAGTTTCCGAAAGTAGAGTCTATACAGAGGAAGAATCACAACTGGAAACTTCTCCAAAAAATAACGCTAAATTAAAGAAAGAATTGTTTAGCCCTGAAGAATGGGAAAGAATGAAGAAATTAGGCATTGTTTCTGGAGAGGAAGAAAAGCAGGTGGGGGAGAAGAGTGATGGAGCTGTTCACATAACGGCTGGTGGCAGAAAACCATTTATG
>NZ_PFKO01000211.1:0-1696 GCF_002784285.1 Candidatus Infernicultor aquiphilus | reverse complement strand
ATGGATATTAAATCGAAGATAAGTAAGTTACCTGATACGAGTGGAGTTTATTTTTTTAAAAATAATACTGGAAAAGTAATCTATGTAGGAAAAGCTAATTCCTTAAAAAGTAGAATTTCCTCATATTTTAGTGATTCTTCTCAACATTCCCTAAAAATAAAAAAAATGATTAAAGAAATAGAAGAGATAGAATATATGCTTACTTCTTCCGAAATGGAAGCACTTATCTTGGAAAGCAAAATGATTAAAAATAACCATCCTTATTATAACACTCAATCGAAAGATGATAAAAGTTTTCCCTATATTAAAATAACTTCAGGGAGAGATTTTCCGCAAATATTTTTTTACAGAAAGTTAAATAAGAAAGCAAGAGAAGATAAGGCTTTATATTTTGGTCCTTTTGTAGATGCAGATGCTACCCGAACCGTAATTAAATTATTAAGGCAAATATTTAAAATTAGAGGATGTAGAAAAAAGGATTTAAAAAAAACTGATCTCTGCTTGGATTATCAAATAGGGTTATGTTCAGCACCTTGTGCAAATATGATTAGTAAAATAGATTATCAAAAAAAAGTAAAAGAAATATGCTTATTTTTAAACGGGAAACATAAAAAATTACTTAATAAACTTTATCGAGAAATGAAAGAATCCTCCCATAATTTATATTATGAAAAAGCTGCCAAGATAAGAGATAAAATAAGATCCATTGAAGAAATTTTGAAAGGTCAAAAAATAAATTTAGATAATAAAAATAATAAAAATGGATATTTATTAAAAAAAATAGAAGAGGTAGAAGAAAATGAAATTAAAAAAGCTGAGCAAGCAATTATTGAATTAAAGGATAAATTGAGATTGGAAAAACTACCCGAAAGAATCGAAGCCTTTGATATCTCCAATATTCAGGGTGAATTTTCTGTTGGTTCCCTGGTTGTTTTTGAGAAAGGAAGACCAAATAAGAAAGATTACCGAAGATTTAAAATAAAAAGAGTTAAAAAAATTGATGATTATGCTATGTTACAAGAAGTGACAGAAAGAAGATATAGCAGGTTATTGTCTGAAAATAAAAGATTACCTGATTTAGTTCTTGTTGACGGAGGAAGAGGTCAACTTATTGCAGTAAAAAGGATATTAAACAAACTAAACTTGAAATTACCGCTAATAAGTATAGCCAAAAAGGAGGAGGAGATATTTAAATCAGAAGATAATAAACCCATAATTTTGCCTTCTAATTCAGAAACGCTTTTCTTATTACAAAGAATAAGGGATGAGGCTCATCGATTTGCAGTAACTTATCATAGGAATATTAGAACTAAGGAATTACGTAATTCAAAATTAGATTTTATTCCCGGGATTGGAATTAAGCGAAAAAAATTATTATTAAAACATTTTAAGAGCATAAAAGATATTCAGAATGCTTCCATAGTTGAGATAAGTAAAATACCAGGATTTGGAAAAAAGATGGCAGAAAAAATTAAAACGGTATTAGTAAAAAAACGGGTCGGATAAATCCGACCCCTACACTAACGACTAACGACTATTCGCTATTGACCAATAACTAATTTATTTGTAAAATATAAAAGGAAATGTATATAATAAATAAAATGAATTTTCTAAAAGTAAAGAACTTAATATTTTCTCATATTTTTTATAAACTATAATTGGTAAATTGGAGAATTGGTAAATCGGTCAATCGGTG
>NZ_PFKO01000149.1:0-8274 GCF_002784285.1 Candidatus Infernicultor aquiphilus | reverse complement strand
TAACTTACATCCTTCATCTGTTCTCCATCTCGTAAAGTAGTATCCATTATTTCTATCTTTTTGTTCATCTTTAATCACTTCCTATTAATTTGTGGCTAAGGACAAATGAAATATCAATCTATTTACCGCTTTAAGATAAGCCCTTATGCTGGCTTCTAAAGTATCGGTACTTATACTTCGGCCGGTAAAGATATTTCCTTTCTCATCACTTATCTTTACACTCGCTTCTCCTTGAGCATCCTTTCCACCGGTTAAAGCTCGCACATTATAATCGGTCAACTTGATTTTTAATTTGGTTATTCGATCTATAGCCTTAAAAGAAGCATCTACTGGACCATCTCCACAAGCTGCATCTTCCAAAGGTTCATTATTAAATAATAACCTAACTGTTGCTGTAGGCAAAGTACGATTACCCGTATTAAGATGAAAATATTCTAGTTTAAAGGTTTCTGGAATTTTAGCTATTATTTCTTCAGATACAATAGCCTCCAAATCTTCAATAAAAATCTCTTTCTTTTTATCTGCTAACTCCTTAAACTTTTCAAAGACCTCATTTAACTTTTCCTGATCTAAAGTATGCCCCATCTCTTCTAATCTCTTTTTAAGGGCATTCCTCCCTGAATGTTTCCCCAGAACTAGACTATTACTTTCTAAACCTACTGATTGAGGGGTCATAATTTCATAGGTAGTACGCTCTTTTAATATTCCAGCTTGATGGATACCTGCTTCATGGGCAAAGGCATTTTTCCCTACCACCGCTTTATTAGGCTGAATAACAAAACTGGTCAATTTACTCACTAATTTACTGCTAGGACATATTTGAGTGGAATTAATCTGGGTCCATTTGTTATAAATATCCTTCCTGGTTTGAAGAGCCATAACAATCTCCTCCAAAGAGGCATTACCTGCTCTTTCTCCAATTCCATTCACCGTACATTCTACCTGAGTAGCTCCGCTTCTTATAGCCTCTAAAGAATTAGCCACTGCTAATCCCAGGTCATTATGACAATGAACACTAATGACTGCCTTTTCAATATTAGGAACATTCTTTCTGATATCCTTTATTAATCTGCCAAATTCCTCTGGTTGGGCATATCCTACTGTATCCGGCACATTTATTATGGTAGCACCAGCCTTAATTACCTCTTCAAAAATCCGGTATAAAAATTCTTTATCACTCCTACTAGCATCTTCTGCAGAAAATTCCACTTCCGAGCAGAGCTTACGGGCATATTTTACTGCCTCAACTGCCTGCTCTAAGACTTGCTCTGGAGAAAGTTGTAGTTTATATTGCATATGAATAGATGAAGTGGCAATAAAGGTGTGAATTCTGGGTCTTTCAGAATATTTTACTGCTTCCCAGACTTGTTCAATATCTTTCTTTACTGCTCGAGCCAAACCAGCAATGGTACAACCTTTAATGGTTTGAGCGATCAGCTTTACCCCTTCAAAATCCCCTGGTGAAGCAATAGGAAAACCAGCTTCCATTATGTCTACATTAAGCTTCTCTAATTGCTTAGCCACTTCTAACTTTTCATAAGTATTAAGTGATGCACCAGGACATTGTTCTCCATCTCGTAGTGTAGTATCAAAGATTATTACTTTATTTTCCATTAATCTGTCTCCTCTCCTTTTCAATGGTTAGCCGAAAAAAAACTTACTCTATTTTAGAATAATAAGTCCCAATTATCTTAATAAAAGTAGTATGTTCTTTTAAAGCCTTTAGGACTTCTTGGGCACTCTCTTCGAATAGTCCTTTTTCAAAATCAGTATAAAAGACATACTCCCAGGGTTTTTGCTTGCTCGGTCGTGATTCTAATCGATTTAAATTAATATTTCTTAGGGCAAACTCTTTAAGACATTTATATAGAGCCCCTGGCTTACTTATTACTGCAAAAATAATAGAAGTCTTATTATTTTTAGGATCTGAAAATATCTCAGGAGATAAAACTAAAAAACGAGTATAATTATATTTATTATCCTGAATCCCGGAACTTAAAACTTTTAAACCATAAAGTTCTGCGGCCCAATTACTGGCAATGGCTGAAACATTATTTCCTTTTAATTCTTTAATTATCTTAACACTTCCGGCTGTATCATACACTGGGATAATCTGACAATGAGCTAAATTTTTAGACAAAAAACCTTCACATTGAGCCAGTGCTTGAGGATGAGAATAAACCTTTTTAATTAATTTAAAATTAATCTGTTTTTTGGTTATTAAACAATGTTCAACCTTTAACTTTACCTCTCCTACCGCAAATAATTCTTGATGTAATAAAAGATCATGAACTTCATTAATGCCTCCAGTCTGGGAATTTTCTATAGGTAAAATACCATACTCAGCTTCTTGGCTATTTACTCTTTGAAATACTTCTTTAAAGGTTCTGCAAAGCACCGGATCTATAGAAGAACCAAAATATTTAATAGCGGCCATCTCACTAAAAGCCCCTCTTTCTCCCTGAAATGCAATCCTACTTTGCAAATTTCTCACCTCGCTTATTAATTCACTAATTCACCAATTAGCCAATTGACCAATTCACCAATTCTCCAATTCTCCAATTTACCAATTCACCAATTGACCAATTAACCAATTCACCAATTGACCAATTTTACCCGTTATGCGCTATTCCTCTTTACTATATACTATCTTATTCTGTCTTCTGACTTCTTCTTTCCTAACTATACGCAATACGATATTAGTCTTTTATCCAGGGCATCATACTGCGCAGTTTTTTCCCTACTTTTTCAATAAGAAAATTAGCTTCTTTATTGCGCATTGCTTTAAAGTAAGGTCTACCTACTTGATTCTCAATAAGCCAATCTTTAGCAAACTCTCCATTCTGAATTTCAGTTAATATTTTTTTCATTTCTTTTTTAGTTTCTTCAGTTACAATTCTCTTACCAATTTTCAAATCTCCATATTCAGCAGTATTACTGACACAATCTCGCATATAAGTAATTCCACCTTTATAGATTAAATCAACTATTAATTTCAACTCATTTAGACATTCAAAATAAGCAATCTCTGGCTGGTAACCTTCCTCAACTAAAACATCAAAAGAAGCCTGGATTAAAGAAGTAACTCCTCCGCAAAGAATTACTTGCTCTCCAAATAAATCAGTTTCAGTCTCTTCTTTAAAGGTGGTCTCGATCGTCCCTGCTCTAGTCCCTCCAATAGCTTGGGAATAGGCTAACCCAATTTCTCTAGCCTTCCCGGAATAATCCTGATATATCGCTATCAAATTAGGAACGCCTTTACCCTGAACATACATCTCTCTTACCAAAGTACCAGGACCTTTAGGTGCAACCATAATTACATCAATATTGGGAGGGGGAGTAATTTGTCCGAAATGGATGTTAAATCCATGAGAAAACATCAAAACATTTCCTTCCTGTAAATTCTTATCAATCCCCTCCTGATAATAGACTTTTGCTTGAACTTCATCAGGAATTAATATTTGAATAATATCGGCTATTTTGGTTGCCTCAAAAATATTCATTGCTTTTAATCCATCTTTTTTTACTAAGTCAAATGATTTGCTACCTTCTCGCAAACCCACTATTACCTTAATTCCAGCATCATGTAAATTTTGGGCTTGTCCTCGGCCCTGGCTTCCATAACCAATTACAGCTACGGTTTTCCCTTTCAAATATTCTTTTTTCACATCTTGTTCATAATAAATTTTAGCCATTTTTTTATCTCCTTTTTTTATTTTAGATTTTTTATTTAATTTTTAAAATAGATTAGGTTTACATACTACAATTCACCAATTCACCAATTCACCAATTCACCAATTTTGTTCTTATTCTTAATCGACTTATTTTGTCTATTTTGATAAAATATTTATTCCTCTTGTTTCTTAAATGTAGAGACACTCTTACTCCCTCTAAATAAGGCAATTTTACCAGTCCTAACCACTTCCTTTAATCCGAAAGGTTTCAGTAACTCTATTAAAGCATTAACTTTATCCTCGGTACCCGTTGTTTCAATAGTCATCATTTGGCTATTTACATCAATTATCTTAGCTCTAAAAATATCTACCATTTGTATTATCTCCGAACGATTGGCTAAGGAATTAGTATTTACTTTAATTAAAGCCAACTCTCTTTCCACTGAGTTTGATGGAAAAATATCTCTAACCCTAATCACATCAATCAATTTATTCAGCTGTTTGGTTATTTGCTCTAAAGCCCGTTCATCCCCTTCCACGACAATGGTCATTCTGGAAATATTATTTTCTTCCGTATGACCGACAGCTAAACTTTCAATATTAAAGCCACGTCGGGTAAATAGGCCTGCTACTCGGGCTAAAACCCCGGGGTGATCTTTAACTAAAACTGCAATAGTATGTCTCATCATTAATCAACTCCTATCATTTGGTCTAGGGGTGAACCTGGGCTAACCATAGGGAATACATTTTCTTCCCCAGGAATAATACAATCAATTAAAACAAATTTATTTAAAGAAAGAGCTTTTTCTAAAGCAGGGGACAACTCTTGTTTTTTATTTACTCTTATCCCGGTTCCTCCATAGGCTTCAATTAATTTTACAAAATCTGGATTCCCAGTTAAGGTAGTTGAGGAATACCTTTTATTAAAAAATAGTTCCTGCCACTGTCTTACCATCCCCAAATAACCATTGTTCATAATAATCACGGTAATAGCCAGATTATTATTGACCGCAGTGGCTATTTCTTGTTGGTTCATTTGAAAGCTACCGTCTCCCGAAATACAAATTACTCTTTTTTCAGGACAACCTAACTTTGCCCCAATAGCAGCTGGAAAACCGTATCCCATTGTCCCTAAACCTCCAGAAGAGATAAAAGTTCGAGGTATAGTATATTGATAATACTGGGCAGCCCACATCTGATGTTGACCCACATCAGTAACTATTACTGCTTTGCCCTCGGAAATTTTATACACTTCCTCTATAATATATTGCGGCTTTAACTCCTGGTTATTTTCATACTTCAAAGGATATTTTCTTTTCCAATCCTTTATTATTTCTAACCATTCTGTATTTTCTTTTTTTTCAATCATCTCATTTATTTTTTTTAACACCTTTTTAAGGTCACCAACAATGGGAATATCGACTAAGACATTTTTCCCAATTTCAGCCGGATCAATATCGATATGAATTATTTTAGCTTGTGAACCAAACTTGGACAATTTTCCAGTAACCCGGTCATCAAATCTTACTCCTAAAGCAATAATTAGATCCGCAGCACTAATAGCATAATTCGCATAAGCTGTACCATGCATACCTAACATTCCCAAAGAGAGGGAATGAGTCTCAGGGAAAGTGCCTAATCCCATTAAGGTTGTAGTCACCGGAATATTCGCTTGGAAAGCTAAATCTCGCAATTCTGAAGAGGCATTAGAGGAAATTACTCCTCCTCCGGCATAAATAACTGGTTTCTTTGCCTTGTTTATTTCTTGTGCTGCTATTTTAATCTGTTGAATATGTCCACTAAAAGTTGGCTTATACCCATTCAGGCTAACCTTTTCAGGGTATTTAAATTCAGTTTGCGCTAATTGGATATCCTTAGGCAAATCTATTAATACCGGACCAGGTCTTCCGGTACGGGCAATATAAAAAGCTTCCTGTATAATACTGGCTAAATCTCTTACCTCTCTTACCACATAATTATTTTTAGTGATAGGTAAAGTAATGCCATTGATATCTACTTCCTGAAAAGCATCGGTCCCGATTAAATTAGTTGAAACTTGGCCAGTAAAGACTACTAAGGGGATAGAATCCAAGTAGGCATTAGCTAGACCAGTTACTAAATTAGTAGCTCCCGGTCCAGAAGTAGCTATACAGACCCCTACATTACCAGTAGCCCGGGCATATCCATCGGCAGCATGAGCTGCTCCCTGTTCATGTTTAGTAAGTATGTGTTTTATAGAGGTTTCACTATAAAGGATATCATATAGAGGCATTATTGCCCCACCGGGAATACCGAATATTACCTTTACCCCTTCCTTTTTTAAACATTCTACTACTATTTGTGCCCCGGTTAATTTCATATAACTCATCTCCTTACTGCTCCTTTATCGGCAGAACCTACAAAATTGGCATAGTATTTTAAGCAGCCTGATTTTACCTTAGGCTCAGGCAGCTTTAATCTCTTTAATCTTTCTTTAATTTCATTTTCGTCCAACTTCACATTTAATTTCTTTTCTGGTATATCGATTTCAATCATATCCCCTTCTTCAACAATAGCTATAGGACCTCCTACCGCTGCCTCAGGAGAGACATGTCCAATAGACGCTCCTCGGGTAGCTCCAGAAAAACGTCCATCGGTAATCAAAGCTACCTCGCGGTCTAATCCCATTCCAGCAATTGCTGAGGTAGGAGTTAACATTTCTCTCATCCCCGGTCCACCTTTAGGCCCTTCATAGCGGATTACTATTACATCTCCTTTTTTAATCTTACCTCCTAAAATTGCTTTAGTACTCTCTTCTTCTGAATTAAATACTCTTGCTGAGCCCTCATGTTTTAACATATCCGGATGAACCGCTGAACTTTTTACTACTGCACCTTGGGGAGCTAAATTACCCTTTAAAAATACAATACCGCCTTTTGGATTATAGGCATTTTCTATATTTCTTATTACCTGGTTATTCAATATTTGAGCACTTTTAATATTCTCACTAACCGTTTTACCGGTTACGGTAATCTCTTCTAAATTAATTACCTTCTTTCTATTCAGCTCTTTAATTAGGGACGAAATACCTCCCGCTCTATCTAAATCTTGAATATGGTACTCTCCGGCAGGAGAAAGGCTGCACAATTGAGGAACTTGTTCTCTTATCTGGTTAATATCATCTAGATTAAAAGGAATACCTGCTTCAAAGGCTATAGCCAGAGTATGAAGCATTGTATTAGAGGAACCCCCCAAAGCCATTTCAACTGTAATAGCATTCTCTATAGCCTTTTTAGTAATAATATCTAAAAATTTAACCTCTTTTTTGAATAATTCCATAATTTTCATTCCTGTATGTTTAGCTAATCTTATTCTGCGGGCATCAACAGCTGGAATGGTTCCATTACCGGGTAGAGCTATACCCACTGCTTCCGCCCAAATATTCATAGAATTAGCAGTATACAGGCCGGCGCAGGAACCTACCCCCGGACAGGCGCAATCCTCTACTTCTTTTAATTCTTGCTCACTTATAGAACCGGTTTGGAACTTTCCTACTGCTTCAAAGACATTACTCAGGGCGATAGTCTTCCCCTGATAAAATCCAGCTAACATAGGCCCGCCACTCACTACAATAGTAGGCAGATTAACTCTAAGAGCACCCATAATCATTCCCGGAACTATTTTATCGCAATTAGGGACAAGCACTAAGGCATCAAAGGCATGGGCTTTAGCCATAATTTCAATAGAATCAGCGATTAATTCTCTACTGGGTAGAGAATATTTCATGCCCTCATGATTCATAGCCAATCCATCACATACCCCTATGGTAGAAAATTCAAAGGGAACTCCGCCGGCCATTCTTATACCATCTTTAACTGCTCGAGCAATCTCTTTTAAATGAAGGTGACCTGGAATAACTTCGTTGGCTGCTTGAGCAACACCAACAAAAGGCCTTTTCATCTCTTCATCGGTTATCCCTAATGCTTTGAGCAAGGAACGATGCGGAGCCCTGGCCAAACCTTTTTTTATTACATCACTTTGCATAATTATTCACCTACTTTTAATATTTTATTTTTAGATATAAAAAGACCCCAGCCAATAAATCCATTCTGTTAATTAAACAAAAGGGACCTATCCGCTGGGGTCTTTTATACCCACGGTGTAACACTATTACTCATTAGTAATAGTATCTTACGCCACTTGGTCCAGACTCTAACCTCAATTGATTAGACGGAACCCTAGGCATACTCCCAAAAAATGAAAAACTTTCATCCTTAATTTAGTCTATAAAGAAAAGACTAAAATAGGGACGAAAGTTATTCGTGGTACCACCCTACTTTAATAAAGATAAGAAATACAAATATATTTCATTTTTTATCTTTATACTCAGTTGGTTAATAAAAGATAACGTTTTTAAGACGTTACAGGTTACTTAATATTTTACCTGTACCTATAGGTATTTAAAGGTGAGATTTTCGACAAACTTTCGCTACCAATTCACCACAATCATTGGCCTTATTTAGCAGTTTTAGTTCGCCTACTTTTCCTTCAAGTTTTACTTTTCTATTTGAAACATAGCTTACAACAATTAATTTTAAATGTCAAATAAAATATTTAAATA
>NZ_PFKO01000214.1:0-1679 GCF_002784285.1 Candidatus Infernicultor aquiphilus | reverse complement strand
AAGCAAGAAAATGGAGTCTCCTTATCAACTGCTATAAATTAGAATTAGGAGGTAAAATATGAAATTTAAAAAAATCGGAAACAAATGGATAGTAAGAATCGATAAAGGAGAAGAAATTGTCCAAACTTTAAAACAATTTTGTAAGGAAAATAAAATAAAATTAGGCACAATTAGTGGAATTGGAGCTACTGATAGAGTAACTATTGGACTTTTTAACGCTAAGCATAAACAGTATCACTCTAAAGAATTAATCGGGGATTATGAAATTATCAGTTTATCTGGAAATATCTCTACCATGAATGAGGAAATATATCTTCACTTACATATTAGTTTATCTGATTCTAAATATAATGCTTATGGAGGGCATTTAAATTCTGCAGTTATTAGTGGAACCGGTGAAATTGTAATCGAAGAGATTGGGGGC
This sequence comes from Candidatus Infernicultor aquiphilus, assembly GCF_002784285.1. Lineage (NCBI taxonomy): Bacteria > Pseudomonadati > Atribacterota > Candidatus Phoenicimicrobiia > Candidatus Pheonicimicrobiales > Candidatus Phoenicimicrobiaceae > Candidatus Infernicultor > Candidatus Infernicultor aquiphilus. The sequence continues at coordinate 1,255 of NZ_PFKO01000214.1, read as the reverse complement.
AAAATAGAAAGGGAATTTAATGAAGAAGTAGGATTAAATCTCTTATTTCAAGAAAAAAATAAAACAAATTAAAAGGGCAGACTTTACGTCTGCCCTAATTATCCTTAGGTCATGAATGGTTCTGACAAATTTTATCTAACAAGTTTTAGGTTCTATATTTGTTGTAACAAACAATTTCCGATAAAGGCTTTCTCCCGGTCTTACTTCCTAATTCCTTAGGATATCCTACCGGCATTAGGGCAACAACCCGGACATCTTCGGGAACACCTAAGATTTCTTTAACCTGATCCTGGTAGAAGGCACCGATCCAACAAGTTCCTAATCCTAAAGAAGCTGCCTCCAAGCTCATATGATCCAGAGCAATAGCCAAATCGATAGGATAACTGTGCTCACCATTACTCATTATATGATCAAGATTAGTAGCACACCCGGCGATAACTACCGGAGCTTCTCCTACAAATTTCTGATTCTTGCAAGCAGGAACCAATTTTTTTCTTAAAATCTCCTCTTTTACTACTATAAATTTCCAACCTTGCTGATTACTAGCAGAAGGTGCTAATCTGCCCGCCTCTAATATCTGTTGTAATACTTCTTCGGGAATTTCTTTTTCCCGATAACTACGAACACTCTGCCTTTTTTTAATTGCCTCTAATACCATGCTACTTCCTCCTTCAAATTATTATAATGAGCTTGATAAATCAAACCCTTACGTGATCTGTGCTTTGAAGAAATTTTGCTTTTATTTGTTATTATAATATTCTTTTTACTTATTATAATACAAATTTTTAATTATGACACCTTTTATTCTAACAAAAAATATTATAAAAATAAATATTTTATAAACTAAGTATAGAAAATCTGGGATGTATTGTTATACAACCCTACTATATATGATTTAGTTTAGTAGCAATTTTATTTCTTAATTTTTCTACAAATATTCAAAAAAATTTGCAAAATTGTTTTGAAGTGATATAATTAATTTAGAAAAGACTATTTTTTTTAAATTACTTTTTGGGTCTTTTGGGAGATTATTGGTTATGGAAATTACTTCAAGGCAAAAAGAATTTTTAGTAGTTTTAATAGAATTATACCAGCAGAAAGGTTCTCCTATTCATTATTGTGAAGTTGCCCAAAAATTGGGAGTTAGTAAATGGACTGCTTATGATATGCTACAATTACTCCACCAAGAAGGCTTTCTGAATGTAGAATATATAATCCCAAAATCAGACCAATATAAATTGTGCAAATTGGGCCG
>NZ_PFKO01000302.1:0-8267 GCF_002784285.1 Candidatus Infernicultor aquiphilus | reverse complement strand
CTCCGAAAAAGGAAGAAGAATTATTACCACCGCACCCTCTTTTGCCATGTATAAAATTTATTCAATTATTAACGGATCTAATTTTGTACAAATTCCTTTAAGTCAGAGCAATTTTAGTTTAAATGAGGATAAAGTTTTAGAGGAAGCAAAAAAAGAAGATTCTTCTATAGTTTTTATAGCTTATCCTAATGCTCCTACCGGAAATTATTTTGCTGAGGATAAGATTATAAAAATAATTGAAGAATCAGGTTGTTTGGTAGTAGTGGATGAAGCTTACTATGAGTTTGGGGAAAAGACTTTTGTCCCTCTTATTTCTCAATACGATAATTTAGTTATTCTTAGAACATTTTCTAAGGCTTACAGTTTAGCCAGTTTACGGGTGGGATATCTACTTTCTAATCCTGAAATCATAAATGAAGTGAGAAAAGTTAAAAGTCCATTTAATGTAAATACTTTTTCTCAACTTGCCGCCCAGGCGGTTTTTGAAAATAAAGAAATTTTGAAAGATAGTATAGAGAAGATTATTAAAGAACGCGAAAGATTAATAAATAGAATAAATGAACTTCCCTCTTTCAAAGCTCACCCTTCGCGGACTAATTTCGTTCTGGTTGAAGTTGGTTCTAAAGAAAATACAGACTTAGTTTATAATAATTTATTAAAACAAGGCATTTTAGTTCAAACAGTTTCTGACCCAGCTTTTTCAACCTCCAGATATTTTTTGCGTATAACTGTAGGAAATAAAGAAGAGAATGATATTTTGATTAAAGGTTTAGAAAATGTGTCAAAGAACCGTTCCCTGACACGCGAAGGACAACCGTCCCCTGACATGATTGTAAAGGAGTGATAGAGATGATGAAATTTGATAAATTTACTATCAAAGCTCAGGAAGCAATTGGTGAAGCGCAGCAAATTGCTTCCAACTATAACCATCAAGAGATAAAAAGTGAACATCTTTTATTAGCATTAATTAATCAAAAAGACGGAGTTGTGCCTTCGGTATTGCAGAAATTAGAAGTTAGTTCTGAAGAACTTAAAGTAAAATTAGAAAGAGTATTAGAAAAAATTCCTCAAGTCTATGGAGGTGGTGGAGGGCAGCAATATATCGGAAATGAACTTAACGATATATTAAATACGGCTCAACGGGAAGCTCAAAAAGTAAAAGATGAATATGTTAGTACGGAACATTTATTTATTGCTTTGGTTGAAGCAGAAGGAACCAGGGTTGGTGATTTATTAAAAGAAGAAGGGATTAACCAGGATAAAATTTATCAAGCCTTGGTAAATATTCGAGGGAGCCAAAGAGTGACTGATCAAAATCCGGAAGAGAAATATCAGGCTTTGGAACGTTATTCTCGTGATTTAACAGAGTTAGCCAGCAGAGGAAAACTCGATCCGGTGATTGGGCGGGACGAAGAGATAAGAAAAGTGATGCAAATTCTCTCCCGCCGTACCAAGAACAACCCTATGCTAATAGGTGAACCTGGAGTAGGGAAAACTGCCATTGCCGAAGGCCTATCTCAAAGAATTGTACGGGGAGATGTTCCGGAAGGATTAAAGAATAAGAAAATAATAGTCCTGGATATAAGTTCTATGGTGGCAGGTGCAAAATATAGAGGGGAATTTGAAGATCGTCTAAAAGCAGTTTTAAAGGAGGTTCAGGAATCTGAAGGAGGAATCATTGTTTTTATCGATGAAATTCATACTTTAGTAGGAGCCGGAGCAGCCGAAGGCGCCATAGATGCTTCCAATATGTTAAAACCAGCCTTAGCCCGGGGAGAATTACACTGTATTGGGGCGACTACTTTAAGAGAATACAAAAAATATATCGAAAAAGATGCAGCTTTAGAGCGGCGTTTTCAGCCTGTCCTGATTAAAGAACCCTCAGTAGAAGATACTATTGCTATTTTAAGAGGTTTAAAAGAAAAATACGAAGTGCACCATGGGGTAAAAATTAAAGATTCCGCTTTAATCGCAGCAGCTATCTTATCTGACCGCTACATTTCCGATAGATTTTTACCTGACAAAGCTATCGATTTAGTTGATGAGTCAGCTGCTAGCCTAAGAATAGAGATTGATAGTATGCCTATCGAAATAGATGAAGTGGAGAGAAAAATTATTCAATTAGAGGTAGAAAAACAAGCTTTAAAAAAAGAGAAAGACACTGGCTCTCAAGAACGTTTAAAAAAGATAGAGCGGGAACTAAGTTCCCTTAAAGAAAAAAGGGATAGCATGAAATTGCATTGGAATAATGAAAAAGAATATATTCAAAAAATTCATGAGATAAAAAGTAATATGGAAAAATCTAAATTAGAAGCCGAAAAAACAGAGAGAGAAGGGAATCTTAATCGAGTAGCCGAGTTAAGGTATGGCGTATTGCCGCAGCTTCAAAAAAAATTAGAGGGAGAAAATAAAAAGTTGGCTTCTTTACAAAAAGAGACCAAGATGCTTAAAGAAGAAGTGGATGAAGAGGATATTGCAGAGGTTGTCTCTAAATGGACTGGTATCCCTGTTGGCCGGCTTATGGAAGGCGAAGCGAATAAATTAGTCAGAATGGAAGAAGAGCTTACCAAAAGAGTAGTTGGACAAGATGAGGCGATTAGATTAATTTCCAATGCGATAAGAAGATCTCGAGTGGGGATAGCCGACCCCAATAGACCGGTAGGATCATTTATTTTTATGGGACCCACAGGAGTAGGGAAAACCGAGCTTGCTCGAAGTTTGGCCGCTTTTTTATTTAATGATGAAAACACCTTGGTGCGTATTGATATGTCTGAATATATGGAGAGACACAGTGTGGCCCGGTTAATCGGTGCCCCGCCCGGCTATGTAGGATATGAAGAAGGTGGTCAACTCACTGAAATTGTCAGACGCAAACCTTATTCAGTTATTCTCTTTGATGAAATTGAGAAGGCCCATCCCGATGTTTTTAATGTTTTGTTACAGATTTTAGATGACGGCCGCCTAACTGACGGACAGGGCAGGGTAGTTAATTTTAAAAATTCTATTTTGATTATGACTTCGAATATTGGAAGCCAGTGGATTTACGAAATGAACGAGGAGAATAGAGAATCTGTCATGCAGAAAGTAAACGATTCTCTTCGTGAGCACTTTAAGCCAGAATTTTTAAATAGAATTGATGAGATAATTATCTTTAACCATTTGGATAAAGAACAGATTATTAAAATTGTGGATATTCAGTTGAATATTCTAAAGGAGAGATTGCAGGGCAAGAAGATTGGTTTGAAAGTGACTACAAAAGCAAAGGAATTTTTAGCTGAAAAAGGGTATGATCCCCATTATGGTGCTCGACCCTTGAAGAGAACTATTCAAAGATACATTCAAGACCCCTTGGCTTCGCAGATTCTGGAGGGAGTTTTTAAAGAGGGGGATAAATTAGAAGTTGATTTGGATGATACAAATGAGAAAGTAGTTTTTAAGAAAATGTAGATTTGATATGAGTTAGCTAGTTGTAATGATATATTTCTTTAATAAAAATATTTTTGTTTTTATTGAGTAAAAATAGATAAGAGATCGATATAAAATAAATTGCTACGAAACCTAAATTTAACCCAAGCTTTGGGAGTAAATACCAACAAGAAATATAAAAAACCAGCAAAGTGCTTACACTAAAAGAAAATCCATAAATAACCGAAGGATATAAATTTTTTTGTTCTTCAAAATGCAAAAGGACTAATAAAGCAAATAATGTAGATGGGAAAGAGCTTAAAATTCCCGCCCACCTGCTTCCAGCAATTGAAGCAATTTCTGTAAGTATTGAAATGATAGTTCCTGCCATTAATCCTCGAATTAAAAGCTTTGTAATAGAATTTTTATTTTTTTTCTTAATTATTTGATTTATTTTTATTTTTTTTAAAATAAAAATATTCATAAAAAATATGATGAAAAATATCATAGTAGCCAAAAGAAGATTAAAGCCTAATTTGTAAATCAAGTAACCTGAAACAAAAAAAGAAATAAATCCCATTAATGAAGAAGTAGCAATAGAAATTAAATTATTTTTTGGTTGGAAATATCTTCCTGTCACCAGATAAAAAAAACAGAATAATATAGAAGAGGATAGAGCTGAAATCCCCCAGGGGATTCCCCTAACTAAAAATGGTATTCCTTGCTGATAAGAAATAAAATAAACAGATAAACCCACTCCCAGTGGAAGTCCTGAAAATATTCCGCCTAAGACCGGGTTAATCCTTGTTGAAATTTCAGCTAATAGTGCAACTATTGCAGTTGAAATTAATATTTTTATTAATATTAGATTCATTTGAATCATACTCTTTTAGTCATAATATATAAACGAATATACACTAATCAATCAGCTATTTATTATGGAATATAAAGTCCTGAAGCAACGGGAACATATAGACTGATTTGGGGGAAGAAAGTAAGGAATATTAAGCCTAATATAACTGCGAATACGTATATCCATACCTCCTTGGCGACTTTATCCAGGTTACTGTTTATTAAATTTGCTGCTACATACAGGTTAACTGCAACCGGAGGAGTAATCTGTCCAATAGCCAGGGCAACCACGAATATTATTCCGAAGAATAACAGATCGATATGGTAGTAATTAAGTATGGGAATAAAAATAGGCATAAAGACATAAATAATAGAAATGGCATCAAGAAACATTCCGGCAATAATGATAGCTAAATTTGCCAGAAGCAGTACTGCTATAGGAGTTTTAGCGATAGAAATAATACTCTCGGCCATGATATCTATTACGCCTAAAATAGCAGATGCGATGGAGAATTGAGTAGCAAAGGTAACTACAAACATAACTACTGCAGAAGTAATAACCGTACCCACCAATGCTTCGTAAAGTCCTTTAAGAGTGAGAGTTTTGTAAACAAAAAATCCAACAAAAATACTATAAAATACCGTAAAAACAGCAGCTTCCGTGGGAGTAGCGATGCCGGCATATATTCCTCCCAGGACTATAACCGGTGCAAGTAAGGCCCAAAAAGCATCTTTAGTAGTCATTAAAATTTCTTTTACCGTTCCCCCTTTTTCTATTCCCCGAAAATTTCTTTTTTTAGAAATAAAATAAGCAGCTACCATTAAAAATAAACCGATAATTATACCTGGTATAATTCCTCCTAAAAAAAGTGCTCCCACGGATACACCAGTTACATTGCCATATATGATAAAAGCTATACTGGGTGGAATAATGATGGCCAGTCCACTAGCTGCAGCAATGGTGGCAGCTGAAAAATTTTTATCATAATTTTGGTAAATCATTACCGGAATAATGGTTAAGCCGATTGCAGCGGTAGTTGCCGGACCAGAGCCGGAAACAGCTCCCCAAAAAAGGCAGGTCAGGACCCCGGCAATAGCTAAACCTCCGGTTGCCCTTCCTACAAGAATTGTAGCCAAGTTAGAAATTTTTTCTGCAAGTTTTGCTTTTTGCATTAAAATGCCGGCCAGGACAAAGAAGGGGATAGCGATTAAGGGGAATTTAGCAATACCTGAAGCAAAATTTCTGGAAATCATGGTAACACCCAGGCCATATTTCCAGATAGAAAATACTGCTGCAAATCCCACCGATGTTCCGATAGGGACACCGATTAAAAGAAGAAGAGCGAAAATTCCAAAAAGAGTGAAGATTTGCATTATTTCGCCTCTTCTCCTTCAATTTTTTTAAATTCAATTTTTAATCCTTTATAAATATTTTTAAAAATAAAGACCGAAAATAGGGGAATTCCAGCAATATACATCCATTCGGGAATTCTTAAGGCCTCGCTTTCCATATGAAAAATGGTTATGTCCATATAGATTTCTCTAAAGGCATAATAATTGACAATTAAAAAAAGAAGAGCACTTAAAGATGCTGAAATTAAAGCCGCAGTTTTTTTAAGGGTCTTTGGTAATTTGTCATAGATAGTCACCACTCCTAGGTGAGCACCTTTTTCAAAAGCGATAGCAATACCTAAAACGGTAACCCATACAAAAAAATGAACCGTAACTTCTTCGGTAAAGGCAAAAGAAAGATGAAAAATTTTTCTGCTTAAGACGTTTATAAATGTAATCGATGCCATGATAAAAAGTAAAATTGCTGAAATTAATTCCTCAATTTTTAATTTATTCCCTTCCATTCATTCCTCCATTTTTTAAAAAGAGGGGGCATAAAATCCCCCTCTTTTTACTTATTATTTGCTTTATTATTTAGCCATATCTAACTTGGCAGCAGCAACAAAATCGGTTCCTACTTCAGTAATCCATTTATCCAGTACCGGCTTAGTTGCTTCTTTGAAGGCATTCAATTCTGCCTCAGTCAGTTTAGCTACTTCCATTCCCATAGTTTTAACATAAGCAATTTGATCTAAAATATCAGGAGTTTCTCCAAATTTATCTTTTAGAAGGTTGATAGAAATATCTCCATCAAGTCCTCTTCTTACAAAGGCCTTTTCCCACATTCCTGCTTCTTCTGCAGTTTCCTTTATAATAGTTTGTATATCTTTCGGGAAAGAATCCCATACTCTTTTATTGACTACAAAGAGAAGGGGGTCAGCTAAGTAATTCCAATTCGTGACATATTTATGATACTCCCAGATTTTAACCGGAAGAAGAATACCGTAAGGATTTTCCTGTCCATCCACTGCTCCCTGTTGGAATCCAGTAACGGCATCTGCCCAGTTCATATGAATGGGATCTGCGCCTAATTGTTTGAAGATATCATCATATATGGGAGTAGGACAAACCCTTAATCTTAATCCTTTCGTATCTTCCGGTGTTCTTACCGGTCTTATATTATTGGTTAATTGTCTAAATCCATTTTCACCCCAGGCTAAAGCCTTGACTTGCATTTTCTCCATCTCGGCAAACAATTTTTTCCCGGTTTCGCCATATTCAATTTTGTCTAAATTTTCAAAAGTATTGATGAAAAAGGGTAGAGAGAAAAGGTTATGTGATTTTACTACGGGAGAAGAATTTATAGTGGATTCTACTGCGAAATCTATACTTCCTTCGGCAACTGCCTGGAACCAGTTCATCTGTTTACCGGCAAGAAGTTGACTTCCCCAGTATGGTTTTACATTAATCTTTCCGCCGGTCCTTTCATTGATCAAATCACACCATTTTTGTGCACCCATTCCCCAGCCCATGGTATTACCTACATTTAAGGTCATGGTATATTCTGTTTTGGGTTTAAATTCTTGTGCACTACCTGCGGAAAAACTAATTCCCATTAAAAGTAAGACGACTAAACTTAAAATTACAATTTTTTTCATTTTTTTCTCCTTAAATTTTTGATATGAATTTTCTAATTTTTTATTCTCGAAGCTAGAGATCTATAAACTTTTTTCTTTCACCTCCTAATAGGGCTGGATTTTCAATTAATCTGGCTAATTTTTCTAAGAATTTTGCGGCATCTGCTCCATCTATTATTTGGTGGTCATAGGAAAGAGAAAGATAAGCTAACTCCCGTATGCTGATTTTATCTTCGTCAACGATCACAGGTTTTTTGATTATTCTTCCGATTCCTAAAATTGCCACTTCTGGCGGGTTAATAACTGGAGTAAATATTTCTGTTCTCATCATTCCTAAATTAGTCAAAGTAAAAGTTGAGCCCTTGATATCATTTTCAGAAATTACACCTTTTCTTGCTTCATCAGCTATTTTTTTAATTTGGTCATTGATTGTTTCTAAGTTTAATTTGTCAGTATTTCTGATAACCGGAACCATCAATCCTTTTTCCGTGTCCACGGCAATGCCTATATGAATATTATTATATATGATTACTTCTTTTTTGTCATGATTAAAGTGAGCATTAAATTGATTTAGCTCTCTTAAAACTTTAGATAGAAAAAAGACTAAACCAGAAGTTATACTGACCTTGTTTTCTTTCATTAGTTTTTTAAATTCAGTAAAATCAACTTCTGTGGTATTGGTTAAAGTGACCGCTGTATGAAAAGATTTGGATAGTCTTTCAGCGATGGTCCTTCTTAAACCTGAAAGTTTTTCTATTTTAAAATCCGCCTTGTTTTCCGAAACAGAAGAGAGATAGATAAGAACATCTTTTTTTTCTATCCTTCCAGCCGGTCCTGTACCGGTCATTTGAGAGAGGTCGAGATTTTTTTCTCGAGCCATTTTTTTGGCCAGAGGGGAGGCTTTTATTCGTCCTTCTCTTTCCAAAGGAGCAACCTTCATAGAAGGAATTTCTTCTCTTTCCGGGATTTCATCTATTTTCCCTGGTTCTTCTTTTTCTTTAATCTCTTTAATTTTCTCTCCTTCTTCTCCAATGATAGCAA
>NZ_PFKO01000150.1:0-2824 GCF_002784285.1 Candidatus Infernicultor aquiphilus | reverse complement strand
TTAATATTAAAGACCTGGTATATCTTTTTAGCCTCTTTAGACATCCTGGAGGGAAGCCCATATCGTATTCTTTTCTCTTGATCAAACAATATGGAAGTCTGTACTCTAATCAAGGTTTGTCTTATCTTTTCTATACTCAAGTTTTTGTATTGTAATTTAACCCGATATTGCATCTGTTTTACCAGAGAATAAGCGGCAAAACAGATAGCCATATGTGCTTTAATCCGGCGGGGCTTCCAGTGAAATACCGGTCTTACGGCCAGGTCGTGTTTGGATACCCTGAAGGAGGCCTCTACATTCCACAGGTCATTATATTTTTCCAATATCTCCTTACTTGAAAGGTGGGCATTGCTGATGACCCCGTGTAGCCCATCCCATCTGCTATCTTTTAATATCTCTTCTTCGTTTAGAGAGATATCGCCCTTTACTTTAAGGTATTTTCGGTATCCTGAGTTTAGGAGATAGCTCTTGGGATTACTGCTTCTCTGCAGTTTTTTCTTTAATTTTTCTATCTTCTTTTCTCTATCTGATCGATCTTTTAGTGCCCGTTTTGCACTATAGTTTACTATTAATTTTTTATTATCGTAGGCAAAACTGGCTATCTGGTATCCGGGAGTTATCTCCTGGTAATTTTCAGGATTTAGGATTTCATCTTTTAATTTACTATTCATATTCCTCAGTCTTGCCCCTACTATATATTCAAAATTACTTTCTTCTAATTCGTGGGTATTAACATTAGATAACATCCCACTATCGGCTACCAGTACCACTCTCCTTATAGCGTATTTCTTCTTAATCTCGGCAAGGGCGGGGATCAGGGTATGACCTTCATAGATATCCCCGGGGAATATCTGATAATCTATAGGAAGACCATCGGTAGTTACCATAAGGGTAAACAGTACCTGAGGCTGGTTCGATTTACCATCTTTACTGAAGCCATTCTTTTTAAGCTCATCAGGGGTAAATGATTCAAAGTAGATAGTGGTGGCATCATAGAAGATTACCTCTATCTTTCCCCCAAAGAGGTTCAGGGTATTCTGGTAGCTTATTTTTTTTAACCTCTCTATGGCCTGATCATCTAATTGGTCCATCATCCTATATACTTTATCTAAATCGATAGTTAGTCCGAAGTCTTCTTCCAACATATCTACTGAGGCCCGTTTGCTTACCGGGTTGGCTATTCTGGAAAGTACTATATCAGAAAATATACGGACTGCCATCTTGCGTCTGGCCGGATTTTTAATCACCTTTTTATACCCCAGATCGTAAAATAGCCTGCCGTAGGCTTGGTGTATCCCTGAGATTAGCCTCTGTTCTTCTACTAGATCCTTTAAATTAACCTGGTAATCAGAATCAGAATATTTTTCCTTACTTCTTTTTAAGTTTACTATCTCTTCTGGTTTGAATAAAAACTGCTGACCCCCTGCTTCTAACTTTATTCTAATAGACTCAGCCAGCAGCTTAAGTTGGACTAGTTCATCTTCATCATAGGCAACTCCAATATGTCTTATGATCTTTTGAGTTACCCGTTCCCCTTTTCTTATAGACTGAACTATTTGCACGTATTTAGTAGCACCCTTATTTGATGTTTTTACTCTTGTAAACATAGCTAAAGTTTAGCATAATAATATGGTAAAGTAAAGCTCTTAATTAAAATATGGCACTACATTGACCTTTCAAACTGAAACCCCTTATTTTATTGGAGTTCTGGTTTTGAATAGGGGAAAAAGTGCGGAAGTCGGGAGAAGGTGGATCAAGGTTACATTTCAGGGCTATACTGGGGTTATCGACCAAATCGACAGCAAGATCATATAAGGTAGGTAGTGGCTTAAGATTTTTGTAGATGAGAGCTCTCAAAAGACCAGGTTTAAGAACAGGTGGCCTTCCTTTGGCATTATGGGTGTGTCCTTTAAGAGGAGAACAGTCGAGGTTGTCGAAGAGAAGCTCGTATTTCTTTAAGGGATTGATATCGAGGAGATATTCGGCTGATAGTAACAGTCTTTGTTGAGGGTTAAAGGTAGACATAACTTCACCTCCAATTTTGTGAAAGCCTTAGTGCATAAAGATTGATTTATAGAAAATTATAACAGATATAGAAGGGTAGAGGTGAAGTTCAGGTAAAAGGAAGTATTGATCAGAGAAGAATAAGCTAACAAATTAACAATCAGAAAAATAAGGGTTTCACAAAATTAATGGAGCCAGATAAAGGAGGATTTTTTCACCTCCACCCCTCTTGAAATTAGTATAAAGGAGACTTTTTGAGGTTCTAAGGGCTTCTAAACTATTATCAGATAAGGGTTCGCGAGGTGGAGGTGAAGTCTAAAAAATGAATGCTCGCAAAGCCTTTTGTAGCAAGCATTTCCGAATTTTGTGAACGGCACTATAAACCATGAAAGGAGGTGAAGAACCATGGCCGAACGTCTTTGTAAACTCACGGGCAAAAAGCTAAACTTTCCCGAGGATTGTAAGGATTGCGAGTATTTAAAACCTCGGGGAAAGATAAGCTGTTGCACCTACAAAGGATCCGTAAAAAAGGGTTGTTGCAAGTAATGTAATGTAAAAAAAGCGGGCTCACAACTTCACTTAACAGCGGGTAAAAGGGAAATCGAAGATTTCCCCAAATTCGCCTGTCGGCGAACTTCTTTTGTCCGCAAAACTTTAGGAGAAAATTTATGCCCTATCAATACAAAAGAGAACCATTAAATAATGACGAATGTTAGTTAAAAGTTAAAACTGGACTATTTAAAAGTTAAAACTGGACTAAATTAAACTCAATATTTCTCTTAGTTACACTTTAAAAGTGAGCCATCTTTAAAGATTAAAA
>NZ_PFKO01000178.1:0-1679 GCF_002784285.1 Candidatus Infernicultor aquiphilus | reverse complement strand
ATAAAGTCTTAGCTTGATTATCCCATTCAATTTCTGCTGGGGTAATAATTTTAATCACTTCTAAGGGAAGCATTACTCGGTTATCAATAATTTTAGCCGGCGTTTTCAGAGGAATTATTTTTCCATCCATTTCTAAAGAAAGTTCATCAATTACTAAACGAACTATATGCTTATCAATATTTATATCTAATAACTTTAAAGCTGGAAACCAGGTAATCCTTCCACCTAAAGCATCTACTATATTGCGAGCGGGAATAAATATTTGATCATCTTCCATAATGGAAAGAACATCTAATTCGAGAGGTTTATGGTCCATTAATATTTTTATTTCTGAAGACTGAGCCAAAGCAGAAGAAAGGTGGAATAAAATAGTTAATCCTACTGCTATTAAAATTAAGTAAGGTATTTTTTTCATAAAACTTGTTCTATTCCTCCTGAATTAAATATCTAATCATTAAAACTTTTAAAATTGCCGCTAAGGGGACAGCTACTAATACCCCTAATATTCCTAATAACTGACCACAGACTAAAATAGCTAAAATTACAGTTAAAGGATGGAGACCCAATCCTTTACCTAAAATATTAGGTTCAAGAAATACAGATTCAATCTGATTGACCAAAACAAATAATCCTAAGATTATTAATAATATCCACCATGGTTTACCAAGAGCAAAAATTAAAGCCAAAACCACTCCAATAATTGGTCCTAAATAGGGAATAAAGTTGAACGCCCCACTAACTATTCCGATAATTAGAGCAAATTTTAAATTTAAGACATACAAACCTATACCAATTAAAGCCCCCACAATAATACAGATTATTATTCGACCACGAATAAACCCACTAAGAATATGATCTATCTCTTCTATTACTTCTTTAAATTCTTCTTTCTTTTTCTTGGACACAAAAGTATACAAGTTTTCTTTAAATATTAAAATATCTCTTAATATATAAAACAAAATTAAAGGAACAATTACTATTCCAAAGGAAATACTAGAAACTATATTAGATAAATAAATTATAATCTCTTGAGAAAAACCTAATGCATTTTTTTGAAGTTCAGATAGACTTTCTTTAATTAAAGTTGCTACATCAGTAGGATTTATAAATTTCGATAGTTGAGGTTTCAAAGATAAAATGATAGTTTGGTACTTTTCAATAAATTTTGGAATTTCACTATATAAAATATTAAGTTGATTAATTATACTTGGAATCACAAAAAATATAGTTAAAATTAGTAAACCAATTATTATGGCAATAATAATAATAATAGCCAATATTTTGGGAGCCTTTTTATTAATAAGATATTTATAAAGCGGCTCAAAAAAATAGGCTAACATTAAGGCAATACTAAAATATATAAATAGCCACTTCAGTCTATTTAATACATAAACTAAAATTATTAGACCAATAGCCGTACTGATAATAAAATTTAATCTCTTATCCTTTATAAATTCCATAAATAATTTTCCACCTAAAATATCTTTTTACTTATCTATTTATAACAGATTAGCTCAGATTATTCAATTTTTTTATATTATTATGTAGCCCTCTCTGAATTTTTGTCATGGCGAGCGACCGTAGGGAGCGTGGCAATCTCATCAAATTTCCCCCTCATCTATATTCTACATCCCCCTCAAATTATCCTTCTTTTTTAACTTAAAAAATTAAAAATCTAA
>NZ_PFKO01000258.1:0-8164 GCF_002784285.1 Candidatus Infernicultor aquiphilus | reverse complement strand
AGAGTTTCCTTTTGTTCTTGATTGTGCAACTTCTATTGCTCAACGAGGGAAGATCGAGCTTTATGACCGAGCTGGAAAGGATATTCCTGCAGGATGGGTAATTGACCAGGAAGGAAGGGCCAGGACAGATACTCATCAAATTTTACAGGACTTAACCACTGGAAAGGCTGCTCTTACTCCATTGGGGGGTATCGGAGAAGAGACTGCTGGTTATAAGGGTTATGGTTATGCTACGGTAGTGGAGATCCTTTCTGCGGCTTTGCAAAATGGAAAGTATCTCAAAATGTTATCTGGAATGCAAGATGGCCAAGCAGTTCCAATTAATTTGGGGCATTTTTTTATAGCCATTAATATTTCTGCTTTTACAGAACTCGAATCATTTAAAAAGATAACTGGAGGGATTCTTGGTGCTCTTCGTGCTTCTAAAAAAGCTCCTGGAGAAAACAGAATTTATACTGCTGGGGAAAAAGAACATCTTGCCTGGTTAGATAGAAAAGATAAAGGTGCACCCATCAACAAGAATCTTCAACAACAGATTCTGGTCATAAAAGAAGAACTTGGTTTATCCCAGTATAAATTCCCTTTTGAAGGCTCTGCGAAAGCAGGTAGCGGAAATCCAGAGTAAAAAATTAGAGGGGAGAGTGTTAGGATCAACACTTTCCCTGAAATTGAAGTAACTCCTTCGCTCACTATGGCTTTGAAGATTTTAATGGATATCTTTTTAAACCTAAAAAAGAAGAATTTTATGGAATTATTCCCCAAGTTAAAAAAGTACCAATAGACGATATAATTAAATCAGGAATTAAATTAAGTAAGGAAGCGAGAAAAGATTTTACTTCCTCTTATCGGGAAACTATGAAAATATTTCCTATTTTGAATAATGATAAGGAATTTCTGACTCTAACCGAGCAAGAAATAATAAAAGCAGCAAATTCAAAAGAAGCTCAGAAGTTGATCGATTTGATGAAAAAAGATATATTGATGGGATTAGGATATTTAAACGGCTTCTTTGACCTATTAAAAAATTCAATGGAGTAAAAATTATAGTTTTTCAATTTTTACTTTAAGTTTTTAGTTTGAGAAGGAATGAGTATGTTTTTCAAAAAGAAAAAACACAAAGAGGAAAAAGAAAAAGTGAATGTAATTGATTATGCACAAAATATTAATTTATTAGAAATAATTGTTTCCTCCAATTTAAAGCAAGAAATAGAGAAGATTAGAAACTTGTACAAAGATACCTCAATTAAAATAATTAGTTTGGCAGATTTTGGGGAGAGAAATATGATGAGAGATGCGATATAGCGATATAATAAATGATGTATTAAATAAAATAGAAGAAAGGAGAGATATTAAATGAAACAAGTTGCACAATTAGATGTTACTGATAATAAAAGATTAGTTTTATCTATAGGTGAATTTAGAGGAGCAGAGAGGGTTGATTTGAGGCAATATGTGAAAGTAAAAGACACCGACGAGTATATTCCTACTCCTAAAGGTATAAACTTCAGTGCTGAATGGATAGACGATTTTGTGAAGATGGTAGAAAAATTAAAAGAAAATTAATGAAGATTAAAATAAAATAGTGTTGTTTTAAGGAGATTAATTAATATGGAAAATGTGAATTATTTATCAGTAGTTGAAGAGGTTATGCAGCAGATAAAGTCTACCGGGGCCTTTTTGGTAGTTAAATCTAAAGTGGATAAAAAAATAAATCTAATGACTATTGGTTGGGCTGCCTTTGGATTTATGTGGAGAAAACCTATAATGACAGTTATGGTGAGAAAAAGTCGTTTTACTCATCATATTATCGAAAAGGCTTCTAGCTTTACGGTTAATATTCCTACTAATGATTTAGAGGAAGCCTTAAACTTTTGTGGTACCAAATCTGGTCGTGATTTTAATAAATTCAAAGAATGTAATCTTTCTATTATCCCTGCTCAAAAAGTTGATACTCCCGTTATCAACTTGCAGGGTTTTCATTATGAATGTAAAATTGTGTATAAAAGTATTCTAAATCCTGATTTTCTATGCCAAGAATATAAAGAAGATGTTTATACAGATAACGACTATCATACTTTATATTTTGGAGAGATAGTAGCTTGCTATAAAACAATTAGTTGACTAAATTTTATTTAAAAGAATTTTTTATAAAAAAGAAGGATTGTTTAGGATAAATGTAGAAAATAGAATTAATGAGAAGGAGGCGGTTTGTAAGATTAAATTATTCTGGTCTTTATCAAGTTTAAAGGTTGATTAAAAAATATTAAAGGAGGGATTATACGAATATGCTAAGATTTAAGTTAAGCAAAAGATTAATTATTTTTTCGTTGGCTTTCTTATTGATTTTGAGTTCTATTTCCCTTGTTTTGGCTGCTGAAAAAGAAATTGTGGTATTGTCGATTAATGACTTTCATGGGTCACTTGCACCCAGTGGTAAAAATGTGGGAGCGGCAAAACTTGTTGATGCTATAAAGACTGAAAAAGCAAAAAATCCAGAAGGAACAATTATAGTATCTGCTGGTGATAATTACCAGGGGAGTGCTATGTCTAATCTCTTATACGGTGAACCAGTTTCAGCAATGTTTAAAGAGATGGGTTTAGAACTATCTGCGGTTGGTAACCACGAATTTGATTGGGGAATTGATAGAATTACTAAATGGGCCGAAGATGGTGGATTTACCTTTGTCTGTACTAATATTTACGATAAGAGGACCAATCAACCGGTTGACTGGGCAGAACCTTTTGTCATTATTGAAAAAATGGGAATAAAAGTAGGATTTATCGGTTTGGCTACTCCAGAGACTGCCTATAAAGCTCTCAAAGCAAATGTAGAAAACTATGAATTCAGAGATCCAGTGGAAACAATTAAAGAGTGGGTACCTAAAATAAAGGATGCTGGCGCGGATATAATTATTGCCTTAACCCATCTTGGTGCATTCCAGGATAAAGAGGGAAATATTAGCGGTGAAGCTGCTGCTTTAAGTGAGGTGGACGGGGTAGAGGCAGTAATATCAGCGCATACCCATCAAAGTGTCAGTGGCCTGGTTAATGGTAAACCCCTGGTACAAGCATATTATAATGGCCGTTCAGTTGCCAAGCTGACTTTCGTTTTTGATGAAAACAATAAATTAGTAAGTGCAGAACCATTTTTGGATGACCTCTATAAAAGACCAGACACCCTGAAAGATGATGCTAACACCCTGGCAATTTATAATAAATACAATGAGGAATTGAAACCTGTTTTAGGAAAAATATTAGGTAAAACTACCGTGACCTTAGATCATGATAGATATGCCGGACCATCTTTACTGGGTGAGTGGGCCTGTGAAATAATGAAAGACAAAGTGGGAGTCCAAATTGCTATGACCAATGGTGGTGGACTCAGAGTTCCTATTCCAGCCGGAGATATTACTGCCGGGATACTATATGAGGTGATGCCTTTTGACAATACTCTCTATACGATGAAGCTATCCGGTGCAGACGTTAAAGCAAATATTGAACATGGCATAATGAATGAAGATATTGGTTGGGTCCAGATTGCCGGTGTCCGAGTAACTTATGATCCAAAAGCAGAGGCAGGCAAGAGAATTACCAGTATGAGTTTGGAAGATGGAACTCCGGTGGAGATGGATAAGTTTTATACTGTGGTAACCAATGACTTTATGGCTACCGGTGGAGATAAATATAACTTTGATAATGCTCTAGACAAATTGGATACCTTTATCCCGGTCAGAGATGCTATGATGGATGCAGTAGAAAAGGCCGGAGTTATTTCTCCTGAAAAACAAAATTGGCTATCTGAAGCAAAAACTGGTAAAATTTATGTGGTAGAAGTGGGGGATTCTGTATGGGAGATTGCCCAAAAATTTAGTACCACGGTAGAAAAGATTGTTGTCCTTAATGAATTAGCTAACTCAAGACTTATTAGACCAGGTCAGAAGTTAATTATACCGACAGAATAACAATGCTAATTTTAAAAAAAAGATAAAGGGGGTGTTAGCCTTTAGTTAAAAAAGTATTACCATAGTTTACTTGACTTAAAAAACAAAATAAATATTTTTAGGAGGAATATAAAAAATGAAAAAATTTGGATTGTTGGCAGGGATTTTTTTATCACTTTTGCTGATTTGTAGTTTGATAGTAGGAGCAGCTGATGAGATTGTTATCGGTGTTTACGAACCGATGACTGGACCTATGGCAGCTGGAGGTCAGATGACTATGGAAGGAGTAAACTTAGCTTTCGAACAAACTCCAACAGTTTTAGACAAACCTATTAAAATGGTTTTGGTAGACAATAAGAGCGAGAAGGTAGAGGCGGCTAACGCGGTAGCCCGTTTAATCGAATATGAAAAGGCAGTAGCCATTGTCGGAAGTTATGGTAGTAGTTGTGCTATACCAGGTAGTGAGGTTGCTAACAAGGCCGGCATTCCTATGGTAGGATGCTCTCCCACTAATCCATTAGTAACTTTAGGAAAACCTTATGCTTTTAGAGCCTGTTTTATTGATCCTTTCCAGGGAGCAGTAATGGCTAATTTTGCAGTAAGTAACCTTCATGCTAAAACTGCAGTAGTTATTCAAGATATCGCTTCTGATTATGCTGTAGGATTATCTAACTTCTTCCGAGAAGCTTTTATCAAATTAACTGGTGATCCGAAATCTATTGTAGGACTTATCTCTTATCAAACCGGAGACCAGGACTTTACTGCACAAGTAACTTATGCTGCCGGCAAAAAACCCGACGTGGTCTTTGTTCCTGCTGGTTCATATGGAGATGCGGCCTTGATTATAAAACAAGGAAAAGAGATGGGGATTACTGCAAACTTTTTGGGAGGAGACACCTGGGAAGCACCAGAATTTATTGAAGTAGGTGGAGAAGCAGTAGAAGGTGGATATTTTAGTACCCATTTCGATGCCACTGCAGTTACTACAGAAGCCGCAAAGAAGTTCAGTGATAGTTTTCAAAAGAAATATAATAGAGAACCTAGTGCTTTTGCTGCTTTAGGTTTTGATGCCTTTAATTTAGTAATTGATGCTATAAAGAGAGCAGGTTCAGCTGATCCTAAAGCAATTCGGGATGCCTTAGCAGTTACCAAAGATTATGAAGGTGTTACTGGAATGATTACCCTGGACTTCAATGGAGATGCTACCAAGGATGCCATAATTAAGACTATAGAGAATGGTAAGTTTAAATATGTAGCTACAGTACATCCTTTTTAACTAATGCTTATAGAATTAAATGTAAAATAATATCTTTTATTAAGATTGAAGAGGGGGACAGAATCCTTCTCTTCAATCTTAATTTAAATAACCGCAAAGTAAAAAAGTAAGTTATAAATAAAATTGACGATAGGATAAAACAATGAATTTAAATATTTTTTTACAGAATCTAAGCAATGGAATTTCTTTAGGTTGTTTATTTGCTCTTATTGCCATCGGATATACTATGGTTTATGGTGTTTTGCGCTTAATAAATTTTGCCCATGGAGATATATTTATGATGGCAACTTTTTTTGTTTATTATGCCATAGCCTTATTTTCTCTTCCCTGGGGTGTAGCTTGTTTGGTTGCGGTGGTATTAGCTATGCTGTTAGGTAGAACTGTGGAGAGAATTGCTTATAAACCTTTAAGGAATGCTCCCCGTATATCTTCTTTATGTTCTGCTATAGGAATGTCTTTCTTATTAGAGAATTTTGCCATAGTAGTATTTGGAGGAAGACCAAAAGCATTTTATCGCCCGGAGTTTTTTAGTAAAATTTTTATCCTGGGAGGGGTTAGAATTCCTGGAGTTAATTTTATAACTCCCATCGTCTCTATTATATTTTTATTAATCTTAACCTATATTGTTTATAGAACTAAAACGGGGTTAGCTATGAGAGCTATTTCTAAGGATTTTGATACAGCCAAACTTATGGGTATTAATTTAGATAGAACTATTTCTTTTACTTTTATTTTAGGATCAGGATTAGCTGCTATTGGGGCAGTCTTGTGGGCTTTGCGTTATCCTCAAATTTGGCCTTTTATGGGAGTATTTCCGGGATGGAGAGCTTTTATAGCAGCAGTTATTGGAGGAATTGGTAGCATTAGAGGAGCAATGGTAGGAGGTTTCATGGTAGGGTTATTGACGATTATGATAGTTGCTTTTATGCCAGGGTTAGCAGGATACAAAGATGCTTTTATTTTTATAATTTTAATTTTCGTATTGTTATTTAAACCAGAAGGAATATTTGGAGAAGAGTAGGTAGGTATAAAAAAAGTGAAGGGAAAAAAGAAAGATTATATTTTACTGAAGATTGCAACTATTTTAATTATATTTATATTTATTTTTATAGCTCAAAGAAGTTTTGATGCTTATATTATTAGAATTTTAAATTTATGTGGTATCTATGTTATTTTGGGTGTCAGTCTAAATTTAATAAATGGTTTTACTGGACAATTTTCTTTAGGTCATGCTGGATTTATGGCTATTGGGGCATATGTTTCCGCACTTTTGTATACGTCCCCAGAGATAAAAGAAGTAAATTATTTTATTACTCCTCTTATTTGGCCTCTTAATATTATTCAGATTCCTTTTATTTTTTCCCTTATTATGGCAGGATTAGTCTCAGCAGGAGTAGGTTTTTTAGTAGGCGCCCCCTGCCTGCGTTTAAAAGGAGATTATTTAGCTATTGTTACATTTGGATTTTCAGAAATAATTAGAGTATTATTCTGTAATTTACAGAGCATTACCAATGGACCTCTGGGGTTAAAAGGATTACCTAGTTATACTAATCTCTGGTGGACTTGGGGAATAGCTATATTTACAGTGTGGTTTATTAAGAATTTAATTAATAGCAGTTATGGCAGAGCATTAAAATCTATCCGAGAGGATGAAATTGCAGCAGAAGCAATGGGAGTAAAACTTTTTTATCACAAGGTACTATCTTTTATAGTAGGTGCATTTTTTGCTGGTATAGCTGGTGCTCTTTTAGGAAGTTTAGTTATGACTATCGATCCTAATACTTTTAGTTTTTTTATGACTTTTCAGATAATTATAATCGTTGTTGTAGGAGGCTTGGGCAGCATAACTGGTACGGTAATAGTGGGTGCTTTATTTGCTATATTAATGGAAGTGCTCAGGTCGGTTGAATCTCCCATGAGCCTTTTCGGATTAAATATACCTGGAATCCCAGGAATGAGAATGCTATTATTTTCTATTTTGTTGATGATTGTGGTCTTATTCTTTCACCAAGGACTTATGGGTACAAAAGAATGGTCCTGGGAATGGTTGTATAAAAAGTTAATGGGAAATAAAAAAGAGATAGAGGAAGGAAGTTAAAGAATAGATGAGTATTTTAAAAGTAGACCATATTACTATCCGATTTGGGGGATTGACTGCGGTCTCTGATTTTTATCTTGATTTAAAAGAAGGAGAATTAGTAGGTTTGATTGGCCCTAATGGGGCTGGTAAAACTACAGTTTTTAATATGTTAACTGGAGTCTATAAACCTACAAGTGGAAAAATTTATTTCAATAATCAAGAAATAAATATAAAAAAGGTTAGTGAAATTACCGCTTTAGGAATGGCGAGAACTTTTCAAAATGTACGTTTATTTACTAATCTCTCTGTTTTAGATAATGTAATGGTCGGTTGCCATTTACGTTTAAAATCTTCAGTTTTAAATGCTGTTTTTTATTTACCTAAATATGTACAGGAAGAAAGTGAAATAACAGAAGAAGCAATGCAATTATTGAAAGAAGTAAATTTAGAGAAATTAGAAGGTAATTTAGCAGGTGGGCTCCCTTATGGGCAACAAAGAAAATTAGAGATCGCTCGAGCTTTAGCCACTCGGCCCCGATTACTACTTTTGGATGAACCAGCAGCGGGAATGAATCCTCAAGAAACTAAGGATTTAATGAATTTTATCCTAAAAATTCAGGAAAAATATAAATTAACTATTATTTTAATAGAGCATGATATGAAAGTAGTAATGGGAATTTGTAAAAGAATTTTAGTTTTGGATTATGGAGTGACGATTGCTGAAGGAAATCCTATAGAAATTCAACATAATCCTGAAGTAATCAAGGCTTATCTGGGGGTGGAAGCACATTATGCTTAAGATTGAAGATCTTAATGTATTTTATGGCGGTATCCATGCCTTAAAAGGTATTTCTTTCGAGGTGCCTC
>NZ_PFKO01000200.1:0-1670 GCF_002784285.1 Candidatus Infernicultor aquiphilus | reverse complement strand
AAAACCTCTATAATCAAAGACTATAGAAGTTACTACATTATTTGCTCCAGCCTCGCTTTGTGCATTTTCAATAAAATAATCATCCATCTCACTAAAGGTAGGCAGGCCAAATGGTCTCATATTTATGGCACTAATTACTAAAAAAGAAAAGAACACTATAAAAGCAATACCAAAAATAATCTTTTTCATTTTATCTTCTCCTATCTAGTCCCTCTAATGGCAAAAATAAATATTGCCATAGTCAATCCTGCTCCTATAGCTGCTTCGGCTATAGCCACATCAGGTGCATGTAATAGATAAAATTCTAAGGAAAGAAGTAAACTAACTACCGATGCTGCAATAACTGCAGGTAATAATTTTTTAAACATTACCGCTAAAAAGCTAGCAATTATAGTTATTATTAAAATGGTAATATGGATTAATTCAACGAAAGAATTCATTGTAATTTAGCCTCCTTTAACTGATCTATAACTGCTTGTTTAGGCATTATTCCACTACGATGAGCTGCCCGAGCAATGGCATGAGCTCCAGTAGGGTTAGTAACTATTAGACAGACTAATGCTAAAAAGGTATGGAGAGCAAGAACTAAAAATTTAGAGTCTTTAGTTATATGCAACTGGTAAAAACTGAAGATAATAACTGCCAAACAAGTAAAAATTGAACCAAAGGTAGTATTTTTGGTGGTAGCATGAAGTCTGGTATAGACATCAGGAAATCTAAGGAGACCTATTGAACCTAAACCATTAAATATTACGCCTATTCCCAAAAAAATATATAAAACTGTTAACAATATTCCCATTACTTTTTAGGCCCTCCTTCTAAATATTTCGCTACATATAAAGTCCCAATATAGGATAGTAAAGCATAAACAATAGCTACATCTACATAAATAACTTCTTCATAGGCTGCGCCTACCAGAATCATCCCGGCTACTACTAAAGTATTCATAGTATCTAAAGCTACTATTCTATCCGGAACAGTAGGCCCGAGGATTAATCTAATTAAAGACAATAACATAAAGATTAATAATAATCCTCCCGGAATAATAAAAATACTAAAAAATTCATTCATTCTGTAATCCTCCTTATCCACTGAGGGAAAGTACCACAAATATCAGATGTAGTAGGGGTCAAAGTAGTAACATTTATCCAATGAATATATAAATCATTAGTTTTTTCATCAATATCCACGGTAAGGGTTCCAGGTGTAAGAGTAATAGAATCTGCTAACAAAGTAATACCTAAATCAGTTTTTAATCCCGGAGAAATTTTTACTATACCGGGATTTATTTTCCCAGTTATTACTCGATAAGCTACATCGATATTACACTTAATCATAGACCAGAAAAATGGTCCAATAAAATAAATCAAAAAAATAACCCATCGGATTGGGTTTAGCATCTTATAATTTCTTTTTTGGAATAAAACCTTTCTAGCTAGGAAGGCTACGATAAGGGATAAAATAATCCCGGTTACGAATTCAAAAATACTCCATAGCCCTGCTATTTCACCGCTACTAGCAATAAGAACAAGATAAGCAACCAGGCTAAGTAAAAAGGTTACTATAAAATTTAGCATTACTTCACCTCTCTTTACTTAAATTAACAAAATATACTATAAATCTAATTTACATTTTTGTAAAGTTTTTTTATATTTATTTTTAAAAAATTT
>NZ_PFKO01000059.1:0-1795 GCF_002784285.1 Candidatus Infernicultor aquiphilus | reverse complement strand
ATAAAAATTATTTAACGAAAATGGCGTTTAAAAATGAAACTTAAAGAAATAATGTTTATTGGCGAAGAAGATCCAGAAAAAGGATATACTGCCCAAGCTCTTGGATATTCTATTTTTACAGAAGGAGATACTTTAGAAGAACTCAAAGAAAATATTAAAGATGCTTTAAAATGTCATTTTGATAAAAAAGAAATGCCATATATTAAATGATATAGCTAATTACTTAAAGGTTGATAAGAAAAAGATTATTGAGGAGTTGTTTAGAAATTAAAGAACAAATAAGACAGACTAAAAGATTCACTTTTCCTTATGAAAAGTGACTACTTAAATTTATAGTTCCCTCGAATTCTTGGTTTAAGGAATCCCTGATTAGTGATTATATCTAACCATGTTTTTATATCCATTTGATTTTCCCCTTACAGTTTACAGATTTATAATGCTGCAAGATAATTTAGTTAGTTGGTTACCTATTTAATTCCAGTTAGTTTTTTTGTACTTCTGAAAAGAGTGAGGTGCGAAGATAACTTAATGCCACATAAAAAGATAATTCGAAATATTTGTTTAACAAGCGGCTAAGAATGTATTAGAATGTATTAGAATATAATTGAATACATAAAATAAGGAGGTTATAGATGACTAAAGTAGTAACCTTGCGACTCTCAGAAGAAGAATATAAGAGGATATCGGCTGTTGCTAAGATTGAGCATCGTCCTATTTCTAATTTTATCACTGCCAGGGTGATAAAAGATATAGACTTATTATGTAGACCCTATTGAGATGGCTCAGATTAAATCAGATAAGAACCTGATCGGAAAATTGAAAATTGGACATCGCGACGCTAAAGAAATGAAGGGTAGATTTATTGAATAAGTTTAGAATATTTGAGACCAATCAATTTCTAAAAGATCTCAAACAAGATTTTAGCGGACAGCAGGAACGGATAAATACAAAACTTATCACCTCCTTTCATCGAAAATGATTGCAAGTTACGAGATACAAGTGAATTTAGTTAGCTGGTTTGTCGGTTCGCCAATTTATAGATGTAATAAGTATTTAAACAAATAATTGACTTGTGTATTGTTTAGTGTATAATTAATACAGGAGGTGATGTACATGAAAAGGTTAAATATTACCTTGCCAGAGGAAATTGCCCAAGAGATAAAGTATATCCCTAACAAGAGTGATTTCATTTCCGAAGCTGTAAAAGAAAAGCTGGAGAGAATAAATAAAGAAAAATTGGATAAACTTTTAATAGAAGGATATAAGGCAACCAGAAAAGAAGATAAAGAGATTAACCAGGAGTGGGAAAAGATTACTCTGGAGGGATGGAGATAATATGGACTTTCCTAAAAAAGGTGAGATTTGGTTGGTATCCTTAGAGCCGGTAGTGGGACATGAAATAGGAAAAACAAGACCGGCTTTGGTAATATCTAATGATAGAAATAATTTGTTTGCTGAGACGGTAACTGTACTTCCTATTACCTCAAAAACAGAAAAAATCTATCCATTCGAGGTTTTTCTTCCCAGCGAAGAAACTCATCTATCTAAAGATTCTAAAGTAAAATGCAATCAAATTCGAACTATAGACAAGAAAAGACTTATCAATTTTGTGAGCGCTTTACTTCCTGAAAAATTAGAAAAGGTAGAGAAGGCACTTTTGATTCATCTTGATATTAACTAAGCATGAAGAAGTAAGAAAAATAAAAGGGATTAAAGGGAAACTAAGAAGAAAGGGAAAAATGGAAGGGAATAATATTCCCGATTCTGCTGATTTAAGGAGTTAGTGTCCACTTTA
>NZ_PFKO01000346.1:0-1789 GCF_002784285.1 Candidatus Infernicultor aquiphilus | reverse complement strand
TTTTCGTTTTATTATGGGGTAAAATCTTTTTTTGTGTTCCTTCCAACGCTTGTGCGGCCTGGCTTTCCGAACATCGCAAAAAGCTCTCTTAAAGACAGTAACTATATCTCGAAATACCTTTTCTTAATAGGGTAAGATTCTAAGGAGAAATTAAAGAGAAATTTAATATTAGGCTTATAATAAATTTTCCAAATAAGTTGAAAGTTTTTTATTGTTGATTATCATCACTGATTTGTTGTTGTCTAAATTAAAAGGTGTAAATTGGTTTATTGTAAATTCTGTGCCACCAAGTGTTCTATATACAGTTACTTCTTCTGTTATTTTATTATAGGCTACAGGAAGATATGCATCTGTTCCACTCTTACTAATAACTATTGGGACAATATCATCTTAAAGCATTCTTTGTATTTCAAGAATGGAAAGGTATTTGATTTCTGCTTTTAAGTTTAGGTCGCTTCTGCCATTGATGTAGTTTACTAAATCTTGAGAATTAGCGCCAGTACCTAAAAATATTGCATCAGCCAATTCTTGCTGAGTCAGAACTTTCTGGGATGATTCATAATTAGTGACAATAACCCCTTTTGAAATTAAGCAGTAATGTTCTCCTTGTTCAGTTTCGTAATAAGGAGCAATAGCGGTTACTTTATGGCTGTCGGCAATTTCACCATGCTCAGATGGTGGTGGGGGTGGTGACTCTGGAATTACTCCGCTGCAAGAGGTGAGGGTGAAGAGGATGATGAGAATTAAGAATAGATTCAGGAATAGTTTTTTCAATTTGGTTATCTCCTTTTCTCTGTTTTTTGGTAATAGGTAGAAAGGTAGGAATATTTTCCAAGAATTAACCACTAAAATTTATCTTTTTAAGTATATATTCCCTTATTTTTAAAAAGGAATAAGATAATATTAATTTTTAATCATAATATCTTGTTCCTTTTTTCTTTTGCTATTATGCTAGGTTTGCTTTTTTTTATTTCAGCGCGTTTAAAAACTCCTCTATGGTCAGCCCAGCTCGAGTAATAAGTGATCTTAGAGTCCCTCTTGCAACCTCATGGTGATCAGGAATAGACAAGGTAGCAATATGCCCTTCCTTCACAAGAATAATGTGACTTCCCCGTTGCCTTGCTACATCCCATCCTAGACGAATAAACACTTTAACAACTTCACGCCCACTTAAAAGTGGAATCTTCTGCATTAGACCAATACCTCTACTTCACGCATACTTACAGTGAGTGGCATACCCTTTTCAGAACGAACTTCAAGACATTGTTTTATTGCGTCTTTGATATTTATCATTGCATCCTGCTCAGTCTTACCCTGACTTATACATCCTGGAATAGATGGACATTCTATCACAAACATTCCATCTTCATCTCGATCAATGGTTACAATAAACTTCATTGCCTATACCCCCTTTGTCATCTTTCTCTAAAAAATACTCCAAGGCCTGTTTTTATAAATTTCATGACATTTTTAATTGGTAAATTTATTATATCACAAAATTAAAATATAGATAATCCATTTAAATAATTACAATAATGGATTCCCATTGGAGACAAGGGGTGTTCCAAAATACTATCACTATCTTAAATCAGCGGGATCGGCTTTTGGGAGGTGCAGAAAGAATTATCCGGAAGGAAGTAAGGCTTTCGGAAAATCGAATAGAGATAAAAATACAATAAAAATAGGGTAAACTAAAGAAGACGATTTTCTTTATAATTTACCCTTTTTATTTTGTAATCCCGACTTTGACAGTTTCTCCCCCTTTCCCCACTTTTTGTAGTCCAAAACC
>NZ_PFKO01000131.1:0-2568 GCF_002784285.1 Candidatus Infernicultor aquiphilus | reverse complement strand
AGGTTTAGAAAATCCTTCTGTGACCAGAATTTCCACCGGGTAAACTATATCTCTTTTTTGTGTAGTGCCCGGGATAACCACAACATCATTACTGTAACGGTTTCCTTGATCATTTGACACAACAAGAAGAGGGCGAATTTTCTTTTTACCGGGACCCCAGAAGACTTCACCGCGGCGAGGGAAACTCATAATTGTTCTTCCTCTTCCTGTTTTCGTATAACTTTTGCCTGCGCTTTACGAAGTTCAGGATAAGACTCTGATTTCTGAAGATAATATTTTTTCAATTGTTCAGCTCTTAATTTATTCAAAGAAATATGAATAACTTTAGAGATGGAACCATGTTTATCTTTTAGTTCTTGTAAAAACCTATCATCAGAATCTGATAAATATACAGTATGTCTGGGCATTTAAAAGCACCTCCTTTGTATTACAATACTATCATACATAAAAGTAATCGTCAAGATAAATGTAACAGGGAGCGGTAATAACTTCTACTCTGGTGGATTCCCGCGTGCGCGGGAATGACATAGCGAGCGACCAAAGGGAGCGTGACAATCTCTATTCGCATTCGTTATTGTGGGTATTGGGTGAAATATTCGTGGGTAGCTTTAATGAGATCTTTTTTTATGTTATCCCACGAAAAATTACACTTTATCCCCTCAGGTATCTCTTCCTCTTCAGCATCTTTAAAATAGGTTAAAGCTTTTAAAGCTATAGATTCCGAGAAGGCAGAACCATATTTCTTTTTGCAAAAAGAGAATATATCTTTAAGAGAATATTCTGTTTGTCTGATTATAGCCCAAAGGTCAACAAAATCTTTTTTTAGCCCTCGTTGGATAATTGAAATCATTTTCATAGCAGAAATATCTTCTACTGAAGCAACACTTAAACTATTTAATAGGACTGATCTTTTTAATGTTTCCAATATCTCTATTTGCTCTTTGGAAAGTATCGTTAAATCCACAATAAATCCTCCACCAGTTAAAGGTTCTATCATCGAGTTTATAACCAGAGTGTTCGAGAAATTTTTTAATACCTTCCTTGTTTAATTTGTGGGTGAGCCAGACCCATTCATCAATGCTTCCATATTTTAAAATTCGGGAAATTAATTCAGGAGAGTTTAAGAATTTTTCTTCAGATAAAACTTTATCTGGATAATCCCAGGTGAATTTTTTTAAATTAATACTCAAATTGTTAATACTCGAACTGATCAGGATAATTCACCTCTTAACTAAAAAATAATGAAAGAATAAAGAATATAAAAGAAAATAATTTATATATTATATGTTCAGAAGGTGAACTTAAATACATTATATTGTAAAAGAATTGTGATGTCAAATTAGTCAATATTTATAGACATTACAATTCATATCCTTTCTAATATTATATTTAATATCTTATATGTATGATATCACAAACGAACTTAAAATCAAAGCATTTTCATATGCAAGTAACATAGGGGACGATTCTTTATAATGAATATCGGGGTCTATAATTAAAAAAGTATTTTATAACTATAGAATAATCTGAAAGATTAGGATAGTCAAATAACTTTCTTTATGTTCCCTGTTTTCTAATTAGTTTTTTCTCAAATAGATCGTTTAAATCTTTATTTGCTTGTCCAGGAGATATATTATTATCGGTAACTTCTTTAAATATAGGTTCGGGTAAATCTTCTTCTCTGCAGATTTGAGAATCAAAATATAGTTTATCTTTATGTTTTTCTAAGATTGATCTTTCTTGGAAGGGCGTATTCAATACGCCCCTACCGTATTCATCTTTGCTCATTTTAATGGTAGATTTACCTTATAATATAAGCCCTTTAAACTATATCTAAAATAAGGGTCATTTTAAGCGTTTTTTAGAAAAAGATAGGGTGTAAATTACAAGATACATTTTAGTAGATAGCGGACGGCATATTAGCGGGGAACGGGTTGCTACTTTTGCAACCATTTTTCTCTGGTAATACCTGCATGGTTTAATATTTTTATCAACAAATCTACACTTATAGCTTTCCTATGTGGGTTAGGAAGTGTGAGTCTTAGATTATCCTTAATCATATATAAATGCTTACCACCACTGTAAGGACCTTTAAACCCAAACTTTTTAAGTTTTTTTATAAATTCATGAAAAGATAATGGACTTAGTTTGGGCATTTATATCCTCACCATTTTAACATCTTCTACTGTGATACTGCCAAGTTTCGGAATAGAGAGTCCTTTTTTTATACTAAGTATAAGCCAGCCTTCTATTACTTCTTTAAGCTTTTTTCTACACTCTTCGAGAGTCTTACCACTAGCCCATACACCTTTAAGTTCAGGAACTTCTCCATAATAAGGTTCTTCATCATCAATTATCTCATATTTTGCTCTTTTCAAAGCTTCCTCAATATATTCAGTTAACATAAATAAAATCTCCTTGACTTATTAATTCCTATATACAATTATATCTATCATTATAATTATTATCAAGTCATTTCTTTATCATGCTTTTTCTTTAAATCTTCTATTGTTAATGGTTTTGGGAGAGAACCACAGCTCCATACTTCAACTCTATCATCAAAAATTC
>NZ_PFKO01000371.1:0-1567 GCF_002784285.1 Candidatus Infernicultor aquiphilus | reverse complement strand
GGAAAACTTTAGGTTTTTTAACTCCGCATGAGGTCTTCGGAAAACTGTTGCATTAGCAACTTGAATCTACCGTGTCCCTATTTTATTTTTATTATTTTATTAAGATATTGTGTGTAAAAAAATTAGAATATCTAATGTCAAGGGTTGGCTCAAAAGATTAAATATATTCCTTTATATTTTTGCCTTTAAGATTTATTAAATTTTATCTTTTTAAAATCTATTTCTTTTATATTTTTAGGAATATTAAAATATTCTAATAACTTGTTCCAATCTTTATCTCTAATAGTAACTACTTCTTTTAAATAAAAGCTAACCCAAATATTACCAATTTTAGACTTAAGCGATTCTTTATAGAGTTTGCTTTTTGTGATATTTACATATGTTTCATCAATATCAATTCCAATAAACCTTCTGCCTAATCTTTTTGCTGCAATAACTGTTGTTCCAGTTCCGACAAATGGATCGAATACAATATCATTTTCATCTGTACTCATTAGAATTATTCGTTCTAACAAATGTATCGGTAATTGACATGGATGTTCATCTCTATATTTGTTGTGTTTTATACGATGAATATCTGTCCAAACATCAGAAACTAATGGGCCAAATGAGTGTAAGCTCGCTTTTTTCCCACCATAATCTTTTAGGAGATAGTCACATTTTCTGCATCGTTTATGCGGATAACGAATTTCATAAAACTTACTTTTTTTTAAATCCTTCACATAATACAAAATACCATAATGAGAAGGTTGTAAGGTTTTTCCCATTGGTGCAGAAGGTGCATCCCAGGCAATCCAATGTTTAAAGTATGCGATTTCATTTAAAAAACTTGAATAATAGGTTAGCCATTTAGGAATATTATGTACAAATATAGAGCCAGTAGGCTTTGTAATTCTAACCATTTCATATATCCACTGTTTACACCAAGCCAAATACGTATTAAATTCCTTATTATCTTTATATCCATTATATTTCTTCTTTAAATTAAAAGGAGGATCTGCAAATGTTATGTCTACTGAATTATCTGGAATATTTTTTATAACTTCCAAACAATCCCCCAAAATTATCCTATTAATATATTCATTGATCATTAACAAGTAGCTCCTTTAATAATTGCTTAAATCGTTCTAACTCTTCTTCATGAAATGTAAAAACATCCTCATAAGCTGTTACCATTCTTTTTAGGTCATTCTTTCTTACATACCAACCAATACCATCAACGAAACCTAAAAAATGAGCATCAGAATAATGTTCTTTAATTAAAGAATCAATTGAAATTTCTGCCTTTGACTTATCACCTTGACCTGAAGATGTGGTAACTAAATATGAGCACTCAATAATTATTTTTGGGCTCATTTTGTTAGGAATGATAAAGTCCATTCTTCGTTTTTCATCTGGAGCATTATTTATTAGTTCTCCTAAATCTCCCCCCTCAAATCCGATTCCCATTTCATCCAGAATATTTTCGATAACTACTTCCGGATTATTCTCTTTCTTGCCTGAATAGGAACCTTTTTCTTTATAACGAATCAATGTATCAATCAACGCATCTATTTCGAAATTTAGC
>NZ_PFKO01000206.1:0-1818 GCF_002784285.1 Candidatus Infernicultor aquiphilus | reverse complement strand
AAAAGAGATGCGTCTTAAGGCATATGATAAGACTATTAAAAATTATACCTTTGCTAATAGTTTGGAGAAGATTTTTTTAGAGGTCAATAAATGAATATTTTAATTTTCGGCAATGGAACTTTAAGTCTTGCTCATCAAGAAAGAAAAATATGTGTTAAATTTGCAGAATTAGGACATAAAGTTTATTTGCTTTGCAATGTTCAAAGAAAATTATTTGATGTAGGAGAATTGCCTTCCCATCCGAATTTAATTATTTTAGATATTCCTGCAGAAAAATATAATTATAAAGAACTAGAAATTAACGATGAGATTGATGTTGTACTGGGGATGGACCAATCTGTTTGTCCTTTTGTTGCCGATTATAAGCGAATTACTCATAAAAAAGCTTTTTGTATTTTTCTTGATCTTCCGATACATTGTATAGATGGTAAAGATCCAGTTAATTATAATTTTGAATATGCCCAACGCTATTATTATTGGCTTACTTGCGGATTAGAACTTGATTCGATTATTTTTAATAATTCGGTTGCAGTCGAAGAATTTAAAAGATTATATAACCGGGATTCTAAATTAGTATGGTATCCAGTTGTTGATGATGATTATTTAAATTTATATATCGTAAATAAATCTGATTATGTTGTTGGGTGCAATCGCCTTATTCCTTATAAGGGAACTTCGCTACTTGTAGATGCGCTTAGGCGACTTCCTTATAGATATAAACATATAAGTGTTTCAGGAGATATTAAAAAATTTGTTCAGGTTACATCTCAGATTTTGGGAAAAGATCGTTTTTCTTTGATTTATCAAGCATCGGAACAAGACAAGATGCAGATTATAGCAGATGCATATTTAATTGTGTATCCTCAAATAACTGAGTGGGTAGGGGGGATGTCTATTTTAGAGGGAATGTCAGTTAAAACTCCTGGTGTATGTTTTGACTATTCGGTTTTAAGAGAGTTATATGATGATTGTGTCTTGTATGCTCGAAAGAAGAGCGTGACAGATATGAGAGAACAAATTAAAAAGTTATATGAAGATAAGGATTTATATTTAGATTTACAAATTAGAGGATATGAAAGATTTAAAAAATATTTTATGCGTAAGGTTATGATTGAAAATTTACTTAAGGTGATGAATGGGTAAAAAATTACTTCTTGTATATAGTGGACCGATTTCTAGTGTAATTCTTTTTATAGATTACTTAATTCCATATTTTTCAGATATAAAAATTTTGTCTGCCCATAATGATGAAGAAATAAAAAGTTTTGATATTGGGTTAGATATTGAAAAATATAAAGATAAATATTTATTAAGTTGCCAACATACGACACTTGAGACTATAATGTCTTATGATATTATATTTGGCATAGATCATGGATGTATTCCTTTTTTATTGGATATTAAAAGGGATTTACCAGTAATCAAGGTAGGATGTCAAATTTTAGATTACCCAGAACATTGTTTAGATAAAAATTCTAAAGATTATAGTAGTTATGCGGATGGGTTGTGGGCTTATATCCTCCCACATTTACATAAGTTAGATTTTTATTTGTGCAATTTTAATAATATTGAAAATAAATTAAAGAAACGATATTTTTTGAATGTGCCAAGTATTACCCAAACTTATCCTGCACGAAGAATGCAAATTAGTAATTTTTCAAATGAAAATTTTATTATTTATGTGGGTCGTCTTGAAAAAGACAAAAACATATCTCATATTATTGAGTCTGTTTCTTTAATGAAAAATAAAATTAAATTAATATTAGTTACAAGTGGTTCTAGGAATTTTGATTATTTATCGCTATCTGCTTATTTACA
>NZ_PFKO01000118.1:0-1798 GCF_002784285.1 Candidatus Infernicultor aquiphilus | reverse complement strand
CGATTTTAGTTATTCTGTTTTACGCGATACAAAATTACTATACGCTACACGCTCTACGCTAGTTCTTCATTTCTAATAATTTTTTATAAATTATATTTTTAGAAAGATTTAATTTTTCTTGAGCAATTTTTATTATATCTTTATTGGAATAACCCTGGTTGGTTAATTTTTTCAGATACTTTTCAATTACAGATTCATTTTTTAAAAAATCTACCTTATGGTTTTCTTTTTTTCTAATTCCTCCTTGAACAACTAAAGTAATTTCACCTTTTATCTCTCTAATATCAATTTCACTTATTGCCTCACTTAGTTTCCCTCTAATTATCTCTTCAAACTTCTTAGTCAATTCCCGAGCTATTATAATTTTTCTATCTCCCCATAGATCAAACATATCTTTTAAAGCTCTCTTAAGCCGATGAGGAGTCTCGTAAAAAACAATAGTTCTTTCTTCATTTTCTATGCTCTTAAAATATTTCTTTCTCTCCTTAATTTTGCGAGGCAAAAAACCTTCAAAAACAAACTTACCGATAGGTAATCCTGATATTGCTAAAGCAGTTACCAAAGCTGAAACACCAGGAATGGGAATTATTTTAAGATTATTTTTTAAAGCTAAATTTATCAATACATATCCTGGATCGGCAATTCCTGGCATACCAGCATCAGAAACCAGAGCAATTTCCTGACCGCTTTTTATTCTTTCTATTAAATAAGGAGCTTTTTTAAATTTATTATATTCATAATAACTTGAAATTGGTGTCTTTATCTGATAGTAATTTAATAATTTTTTAGTATGCCTGGTGTCTTCAGCTGCAATTAAATTTACTTTATTTAAAATCTTTAAAGCCCTTAAGGTAATATCTTCTAAATTTCCAATAGGTGTTCCGCAAATGTATAAAATTCCTTCGGAATTGTTTCTAATCAAATTGTTTATTTATCTCCAATTTTTTGATTAATATTAAGAAATATAGGATCTTCAACCTTTAATTCCTCTTTCCCTCCCTTTATTCCTTCTAATAATACCAGATTTGCATTTTCTCCTGGTTTAAAATGAATAAATTTAACCACTTTTGATTCAATACCATATTTTTTTAATATAACTATTAATTTTATCAATTTATTGCTCTTATAAATTAAATAAATTCTTCCTTTATTTTTTAATAAATAGTTACTTATGGAAATTAAATCCTCTAAATTACTTTTTACTTCATGACGCGCAATAGCTTTACTACTTAAAGGATTAATCTTTCCCTGTCCCATTGAAATATAGGGAGGATTACTTACTACTACATCAAATTGACCATTTTTAAAGAATTTTTTAATATTTTTAAAATCTTCTTGAATTATAGTGATACTATCTTGTAATTTATTTAATTCTACACTTCTTCTGGCCATATCCGCTAATTTTTTTTGTATCTCAATTCCATAAATAGATAATCCTTTTCTTTGGCCAAATAAAAGTAAAGGAATTATTCCTGAACCAGTGCCTAAATCGATAATATTTTCGTAGTCTTTAATTTTAATAAATTTGGTTAATAAAATAGAATCTACTGAAAAACGATATGAATTTTTTGCCTGGATAATTCTTAACCTGTTCTCTTCCAAATCTTCTATTTTTTCATCATTTTTAATCTTAATCATATTTTTATTATTTAAAATATAAAATGGTTATTTCCCAAAAAGCCAAAAATATTTTCAACAGATCATACAGATGGTGCGTTGTAGATAATTTTATAGTAAATTATGATTTTTTGGTTATAATTATGTTGTAGGGGTTCGATTTATCGAACCCGTAAATAAG
>NZ_PFKO01000347.1:0-1756 GCF_002784285.1 Candidatus Infernicultor aquiphilus | reverse complement strand
GGTTCACCAGAATTTATAAATTTATAGGCTATGCTCTTTACCAATGGCTGGTATTTTATAATTTGCTCATCTTTTATTTTTTCTGGTTTATTTTCTGATATTGGCAAATTTATAAACATCCTTTCGATTACCAATAGCTATTATTCTTATTTCTTTATCAATAATTCTATAGATAATCCGCCAATCTCCTACCCTTAATTTTCGGTAGCCTTTTAAGCTTCCCCGAAGGTAATACCCATATTTTATTGGATTAACCATTAGTCGTTTTCTAATAGCATTTTCTATTCTAATAGCTATATAAGAATCCAATCTTGGAATATCTTCACTTTTTACTTTAGGGTGATATCTTACCTTCACTTTTTCTCTTTATTCCATACTTCTTTATGGGTTAAACTTTTTTCCCAATTGAATTCATCTTCTCTTTTAGAAGCAATTTTTTCAAAGTACCTATCTTCTAAAATTTCTAGTCCTTCACAGATTAAATCTCTACATAAACTTGAAATGGAGACTCCTTTTTCTTTAGCCATTTGTTTTATTAAATCCCTAACCGGGGCTTCTAATAATACCAGTGTTCTTTGATTACTCATATTTATCACCTCTGTTGGTATGGTATCATATATGATACATAGTTGTCAAAATTTATTACGGGTTCGATGAATCAAACCCATACAGATTTTTGAATTTGAGATTGCCACGCTACCTACGGTAGCTCGCAATGACATTTAAGTTAATATTTAGGTCATTCGCAATGATATTTTTACCGGATTAGGTTTACCATATTGAATATGGGGAGATACATAGCAATTATCATAGTTCCAACGATTAAACCAATAAATGCCATCATCAGTGGCTCAATGATTGAGGTTAGTCTTTCTACTGACCTATCTACTTCTTCATCATAAAATTTTGCCACATTAATCAACATCTCTTCTAATTCACCACTCTCTTCTCCTACCATAATCATCTGAGTAACCATAGGCGGAAATACTCCGCTTGCTGCCAGTGGGCCAGAGATACTTTGCCCTTCTTTTATCTTGGTTTTAGCATTAGTAACTGCCAAAGAAATTACCAGGTTACCTATCGCATTAGAAGAAACATTCAGTGCTTCTAAAATCGGGACTCCACTCTTGATTAAAGTTCCGAGTATTCTGGTAAACCTGGCAACAGCTGTTTTTCTATTAATTTCACCAATTATAGG
The DNA here is from genome assembly GCF_002784285.1 of Candidatus Infernicultor aquiphilus. Classification (NCBI taxonomy): domain Bacteria; kingdom Pseudomonadati; phylum Atribacterota; class Candidatus Phoenicimicrobiia; order Candidatus Pheonicimicrobiales; family Candidatus Phoenicimicrobiaceae; genus Candidatus Infernicultor; species Candidatus Infernicultor aquiphilus. The sequence goes on along the minus strand of NZ_PFKO01000347.1, from coordinate 558 downwards.
TGCATTTAATTTAAACTTATCAAAGTTCATTTTACCATTTGGTGTCCTTATGTAGGTCAAAAAAACAAAAACTATTGCCGCGAAAGTAACAAAAAATAGATACCAATATTTATTAAACAATTTAGTAAACACCACAAGAAGGTTAGTAAGGGCAGGAAGTTCTCCACCGAATTGAGCAAAAATTCCCACAAATTGGGGTAAAATAAAGGTCAACATGAAGATACCCATTATCACTGCTGCACCAGTTATAAAGGAAGGATACGCCATAGCTGACCTTATTTTTTGTCGGAGGGCGTATTCTTTTTCCATTAAATCGGCTATTTTATTTAAAATTACATCTAATACTCCGCCAATTTCCCCCGCTCTAATCATACTAATATTTAATTCAGAAAATACCTGAGGCTGTTTTGCAAAGGCATCAGCTAAAGTAGAACCTGCTTCTACATCAGATTTAACTACTTTTATAACCTTCGATAATGCCTTACTTTCTACTTGCTCAATTAAAATATCTAATGAACTTACTAAAGTTAAACCAGCATTTACCATAGTGGCAAATTG
>NZ_PFKO01000011.1:0-8563 GCF_002784285.1 Candidatus Infernicultor aquiphilus | reverse complement strand
TTATATTCGGGTATTTGTCCACCAAGAGGGTAAAAAGTTCTACGCTAAGCCTGTTCTGGGGAAATCAGGATTGATTTCTACGATGGTGCGAGCATCAGGTTTAATAAAGATCGGGTTAAATATAGAGGGATTGGAAAAAGGCAGCAAAGTAGTGGTTAAATTATTTTAATTAAACAGAATTAATTAGAGAAGGAAGATTGATTTGAAAAGGAATATTTATTTAAATAAATTAACTTTAAAAGAAGCTCAAAAAATATGGTATAAAAGTTGGTTAAAGTATAAATTTACGGAGCCCCTAAAAGGAGAATTAGTTTCTACCGAAGATTCCTTAGGTCGGGTTACTGCTGAACCAGTTTTTGCCAAAATATCTTCACCCCACTATCAATCAGCAGCTATGGATGGAGTCGTAGTTAGAGCCAGAGACACCTATGAAACCTCTGAATCTTCTCCCCGTAAGTTGAGAGTCGATAGGGACTTTTATTTTATAAATACTGGTAATCCCATACCTTTCGGGTTTGATGCAGTAATAAAGATTGAAGATATCAACCCGGTGGGCAAAATAGAACAGAGAGAAATAAAGAAAAAAGATATTGCTCTTGATCTTGCTGATAGAGAAGAAGGAAGTATCGAAGAGATTATGATATTTTCTTCTGCCTTTCCCGGGCAGCATATCCGTAATATTGGAGAAGATTTAGTAGCCAATCAGCTAATTATTCCGATTAATCAAAGGATTCGTCCAGTAGATCTAGGAGCTTTATTGGCCGGAGGAGTAAATCAACTTTTACTCCGTAAGAAGCCCAAAGTAGCAGTTATACCCACTGGCTATGAATTGATTCAACCAGGAGAAGAAATTCTTCCTGGTAAAATTATCGAATATAATTCTAAAATAATTAAAAGTTTAATTTCCGAGTGGGGAGGAAAGGTTAAAGTATATGAAATTATTAAAGATGCCCCAGAAGATTTGAAAAAAATTTTGCAGAAAGTTTGCCAGCAAAGTGATATTATAGTGGTATTGGCTGGTTCATCTGCTGGCTCGAAAGATTTTACTCCTGAAATTATCAGAAGTTTAGGAGAGGTTTTGGTTCATGGAGTAGCCATTATGCCCGGGAAGCCCACGATTCTGGGAATTATTAATAAGACCCCTCTTATTGGACTTCCTGGTTACCCGGTTTCTGCCATTATATCGGCTGAGCAGTTCTTAAAACCTTTAGTATTTACAAGATTAGGCCTGACTATGTCGAAACGACGAAAAATTAAAGCTCATATGGCTCACCAAGTGGTTTCTCGTTTAGGTGATGAGGAGTTTTTAAGGGTAAAATTAGGGAATATAGGAAAAAAAATGATGGCCTATCCACTTCCGAGAGGTGCAGGGGTAATAACTTCCTTGGTGGAAGCAGATGGTATAATTCGTATACCCTCGCTAAAAGAAGGTTTAAATCTTGAAGAAGTGGTAAATGTTGAACTTTGGAAAGATTTAGATACCATAAGGCATAATATTATAATTACTGGTAGTCATGACTTAATCTTGGATGTTTTAAGAAATGAATTACAGGAGAATTTTTCTAATTATAGGTTAGTTTCTTTTAATGTAGGAAGTATGGGAGGTTTAATGGCTTTAAAACAAAACCGGACACATCTGGCAACTGCCCATCTATTAGACTCGGAAAGCGGTGAATATAATTTCCCCTATATCAAAAAAATACTTCCCCAAAAAGAATTGGTGGTAGTAAATTTAGCTTATCGGGAACAGGGGATAATGATAAAAAAAGGAAATCCAAAAAATATCCAAGATTTAAATGATTTGATCAGAAAAGATATTGAGTTTATCAATAGACAGAAAGGTTCGGGTACTCGAATTTTACTGGATTATTTATTAAGTAAGAAGGCTATCAATCCTATAAATATTAAAGGTTATTTTCGGGAGGAGTTTACTCATTTAATGGTAGCCTCTGCTGTGGCAGAAGGGAATGTAGATGCTGGTCTAGGTATTTTATCCGCTGCTGAAGCTTTTCATTTAGATTTTATTCCGGTAGTCAAAGAAAGATATGATATGATTATTCCTGAGGAGAGGTATAATTCTTTAAGAATACAAAAATTACTTAGTATTGTAAATTCAAAAAAGTTTAAGAAAAAAGTATTGAATTTAGGTGGCTATGACCTCTCGCAAAGTGGAAAGGTGATTAAAGGATGAGTCAGTTAGTAGATAGTTGGGGAAGAAAAATTACTTATCTTCGGGTTTCCATTACTGATCGTTGTAATTATAGATGTATTTACTGCCAACCAGAAAAACATTTTAATTTTATTCCTCACCCAGAGATTTTAAGATATGAAGAAATAATAGAAATTATTAACGAAGCAGTTGATTTAGGAGTAACTAAAGTCAGAATAACTGGCGGTGAGCCTTTAATAAGGAAAGGAATAATTGATTTTATAAAGAAATTAAAAAAAATAAAAAGATTAGAAGATATTTCTTTAACTACCAATGGTTATTTTCTAACTGAATATGCTGAAAAACTGAAAAATGCAGGACTGAAGAGGGTTAATATTAGCCTGGATTCCTTGCAAAAAGATAAATATAGTCAAATTACCCAGGGAGGGGACCTGGAAAAGGCATTAAAAGGTATCGATTCTGCTATATTAGCAGGATTACTTCCTATTAAAATTAATACTGTACTAATCAGAGGAATTAATGACGAGGAAGTAGAAAATTTTGTAAAATTAGCTTTAGAAAGACCATTATGTATTCGTTTTATCGAACTGATGCCTTCTTTAGAAGAGATTATAGATAATTATAAGGACAAATTTATTTCAGGTTTAGATATTAAAGAAAATTTGGCAAAAAAATATTCGTTTAATCCTATTAAGACAGATTCAGACAATGGACCAGCAAAATATTATCAGATTGAAGGTGGTAAAGGTACCATCGGTTTTATTACTGCCTTGAGCCAGCACTTTTGCCAAACTTGCAATCGAATCAGACTAACTTCTGAGGGGAAGATAAGACCTTGTCTTTTTTCTAATCAAGAAATTGATCTCAAAAAAGCCCTTAGAGAGGTGGGTAACCGTGGGGAAGATCAAATTCTAAGAAGAAAGGTAATAAGGAATAAAATAGAGCTGGCAGTAAAATTAAAACCAAAAGGTCATAAAATTAAAGAAGGGATATCCAATAGCCTATCTTTTAAAATGTCCCGAGTGGGAGGTTGATAAGATGGAGGCAAAAGAGTTGAGCCACTTTAATGAAGAAGGAAGGTCTCGTATGGTAGATGTGGGAGACAAAGAGGACACTGCGCGAATAGCAATTGCCGAAGGTGAAATAGTTATGCGACCTGAAACCTTAAGACTAATTAATGAGGGGAAAATTAGCAAAGGAGACGTTTTAGCAGTAGCTCAGGTTGCTGGTATTATGGCGGCCAAACAGACTAGTCAAATTATTCCCATGTGCCATCCTTTAATGCTTACCAGCGTGGATCTTAATTTTAAAATTAATGAAGAGGCACATAAAATTATCATAAAATCTAAGGTCAAGACCATAGGCAGGACCGGGGTAGAAATGGAGGCTTTAACTGCGGTAGCCATAGCTGGTCTTACTATTTATGATATGTGTAAGGCAGTAGATAGAGGGATGACCATAAAAGCCATCCGTTTGATAGAAAAAGCAGGAGGTAAGAGTGGACATTATCTAAATCAAAATCATTCCGGTTAGATATTAAATGTTTACCCAGATAAATTGGAAATAGGAGATGAAACATATATAATGAATAAAAAAATGAAAGGGAAAATTTTGGCAGTCTGTCAGAGTAAAAAGAAAGGAACCATAAAGACAGAAATAAGAGAAGGTTTGCTCATTGAAGATTTTGGTTTAAAAGGTGATGCTCATGCTGGCAAGTGGCATCGGCAAATTAGCCTTTTGGGAATTGAAAGTATAAATAAGATGCGTGATAAGGGTTATCAATTATCTTTCGGGGATTTTGCTGAGAATTTAACTATAGAAGGTCTAACCTTACCCAAACTTCCCTTAGAGACAAAGTTAAAAATTGGAAAAGAAGTGCTATTGGAGGTTACCCAGATTGGAAAAGAATGTCATTATGATTGCGAAATAAGGAGAAAGATAGGAGATTGTGTAATGCCTCGCGAAGGCATCTTTGCTAGAGTTTTAAAAGGTGGAAAAGTAAAAGTCGGAGATGAAATTGAGGTGTTAACAGAATGATTGAGGTAGGTATCTTGACCATAAGTGATAAAGGGGCACGGGGAGAGCGAGAAGATCGAAGTGGAAAAGTAATTGAGGAGATAGTTAAGAAGATTGAGGGGGAAGTTAAATATTATCGAATTATCCCTGACGAAGAGGAAATTATTCAAGATGAATTGATAAAAGCAGTTGATAAATTACACCTGGATTTAATTTTAACTACCGGAGGGACAGGTTTAGGAAAAAGAGATGTCACTCCAGAGGCCACCTTAGCAGTAATTGAGAAAGAAGTCCCCGGGATCAGTGAAATAATCAGAAGTGAAAGTTTTAAGCAGACAAATCGAGCGATATTATCTCGAGGAGTAGCCGGAATTAGAAAAAAAAGTTTAATTATAAATTTACCGGGTAGCCCCAAAGGAGTAGAAGAATCTTTAGAAATAATATTAAAAGCCTTACCACATGGTATAGAAATTATAAAAGGCGAAATTACTGAATGTGCAAGATAAGAGAAAGAAATTAGGTGATATTTGGTGAAAGTTATATTTTTAGGCACTAGTTCGGGGATGCCTACTTTAAAACGTAATGTGACTTCCATTGCCCTTATTTTTATTAACAGTAATAAGTTATGGTTGTGGGATTGTGGAGAAGGCACTCAACAACAAATCCAAAAAACCTCTTTAAAATTATCTAAATTAGAGAAAATATTTATTTCCCATTTACACGGAGACCATCTTTTTGGACTTCCTGGGCTATTAGCTTCCCGGGGTTTAAGGGGCGGAAAAATTCAGCAAAAAGTTCAAATATTTGGTCCCGAAGATCTCGATATATATTTAAAAGAAACCCTAAATATAACCAAAACTTATATCCCTTATGACATTGAGATAAAAATTATTCCACCAAATTTATCAGCAGGAATAATCTGGGAAGATGAGGAGTATATAGTTCGATACACAGAAGTAAATCACAATATTAAAACTTATGCCTATTCTGTCGAAGAAAAAAAGGATAGGAGTCATTTTTTAATAGATAAGGCCCGCCGATTGAATATCCCTCCTGGTCCAATTTATCGTACTCTAAAAGAGGGTAAAACACTTGAATTACCCAATGGAAGAATCTTTCAAGGTAAGAATTTTTTAAACAAAATTGAAAAAGGTAGAAAGATAGTCTTTTGTGGTGATACTACCTATGGTGAGAATTCAGTATTCTTAGCAAAAGATGCTGACCTCTTAATTCACGAAGCAACTTTCTCTCAGCAGGAAGAGGAAATTGCTCAACGAAATTTTCATTCCACCACGACAATGGCTGCCAGGGTAGCTAAAGAGGCACAAGTCAAACAGCTTATACTAACCCATATTAGCCCTCGATATAGTTCAAATGATAATAAATCGGTAATAAGCGAAAAGGATTTACTTGCCGAGGCTCAGAGTATATTTCCTCAAACTTTATTAGCTGAAGATTTTATGGAATATGTGATATAAAATTTATTGATGAAATATAAAAAAAGATTAGTAAAAAACTTGAAATTTGTCTATTTTTAAGGTATACTTCTAACATTGTAGATAATTTTTCTTTTAATAAGAAGAATTATTTGATAAAATAGTCAAGCAAATATTGATTGATGATGGTAAAAAAAACAAAAATTGAGGTTTTATTGGACTTATTCTTAGTTATCGAATAAATTTCAAAGTTGGCAATTATATATAGAAGGAGGAAGATATAAAATGAAAGCTGTAATCGATAAAGATTTATGTACTGGATGCGGACTTTGTGAAGACACCTGCCCTGAAGTCTTTGAGGTAAAAGATAGTATTGCAACTGTAAAGGTTAGTAAGATACCTGAAGATTTGATTGAATCTTGCAAACAGGCTGCCGATGATTGTCCAGTAGAAGCAATAACTTGTGAGTAAGATTAGAAAAGGAAAGTAAAATAATATTAATAAAAAAGGAGCAGATTCAATTAATCTGCTCCTTTTTTATTTTAAAAATCAATAGGATCGATTGTATGTTTCGGTTAAGAGTTTTTCCACATCTTTCATTGTACCAAAATTATCTATAATATCCTGATAATCACTGATATCATAGCCATTATCGTTATTGGGAGATTTATAGATTAGGCACAACCAGATTACATCTATCTCTAAGATTTTTAAATAATCTAATTTCTGTATAATTCCCGGTAGGTATCCGAAGATAACAGAATAGACAAAGATTTCAAGAAAGTTGACAAGAATAGTCATAAATAATATAATTTTTCAGTAAAGTCAAATTAAAATAAGGAGTAAGGAGAATGAAATTATCTACTCGAGGAAGGTACGCACTTCGAGCTATGATAGATTTGGTGCAAAATCAATATAATAATTTAATGCCGATTTCTTTAAGAGATATTTCTAAAAGACAAGAGATCTCCCGGCAATATTTAGAACAACTATTTAATAAATTAAAGAAAGCAGATTTAGTAAAAAGTACCAGAGGTGCAGGTGGGGGATATTTATTAGCTAAAGAAGCTAATAAGATTAATGCTGGTGACATAATTAGAGCAGTTGAGGGACCAATAGTTTTAGCTGACTGTATTCTAACTGGTAGAAAAATTAAGAAAAGTACGCCAAAAAAATGTAATAAAGTAGAAGATTGTGCCATTAGAGTATTATTAGAGCTGATCACTCAAAAGATAAATCAAACTTTAGACACCACTTCTTTGCAAGATTTAGGTAGAATTACTCAAAATATTAAAAAGGAACAAAAAGATGAAAGATAAGATAAAAGCAGTAGCTTTATTTTCTGGTGGTTTGGATAGCATCTTAGCAGTAAAGCTTATCCAGGAGCAAAGGATAGAGGTAAAAGGAGTTAATTTTAAAACTCCTTTTTTTGGTTTAGACGAAGCTTTAATAGCTACAAAAGGCCTGGATATGGATTTAGAAATTATAGATATTACTAAAGAGATATTAGAAATTTTAGAAAATCCTATACATGGATTCGGAAAGAATATGAATCCCTGCATAGACTGCCATACTCTTATGTTTAAAAAGGCCGGAGAATATATGACCAAGATAGGAGCTTCTTTCATTTTAAGCGGTGAAGTTTTAGGAGAAAGACCTATGTCTCAGAACAGAAATAGTTTAAGTTTAATAGAAACAGAATCAGGGTTTAAAGGCAGAATTCTTCGGCCATTATCAGCTTTATTATTACCAGAGACTATCCCGGAAAAAGAAGGATTAGTAAACAAAAATAAATTGTTGAATATTTCTGGTCGCTCCAGAAAAAGACAGATGGAATTAGCTGCTAAAATGAATTTAAAGGACTATCCTTCCCCAGCGGGCGGTTGTAAATTAACTGAGCCAGGGTTTTCTAAAAGGTTAAGAGATTTGTTTAATCAAGAAAAATATTTTTTAGAAGAGATAGAGCTTTTAAAATTAGGTCGACACTTTAGATTAGGTAGAGATATTAAATTAGTAGTAGGGAGAAATAAAGAGGAGAACGAACAGCTAAAAGATTTTTTCCAAGAGGGGGATTTTCTCTTTAAAGCTAAAAATTTAAAAGGCCCCATTTCTTTGATAAAAAAAGGATTTAAACTGAATAATGATTTTATTGATAAATCTTGTCAGATTACAGCCAGATATTGTGATAGAAATGAAGAGGAAGACGAAGAAGTCTATATTAATTATTATAGTGCATCTAAAGAATTGGCAAAAACTAGGAAAGTAAAACCATTAAGAGAAGAAGAATTAGAAATTTTAAGGGTTTGAAAATTAAGAAATAAAGAAAAAGTAAGAGAATAAATTATTATGTCTAAAGATTTTAAAAAAAGACCGGCATGCACAGGCAGAGTAGTAGTAGCAATGAGCGGAGGCGTAGATAGCTCTCTGGCGGCTGCCCTATTAAAAGAGGAAGGTTATGAAGTTCTTGGTGCTACTATGCGTCTTTATGATGGCGACGATGGTGACGAAAATTTAGAAGCAGCCGGTCGGGTAGCTCAAAAGCTGGAAATTCCCTGGTATGTTTTGGATTTTATTAAAGAATTTAAAAAATTGGTGATTAATTATTTTTGCCAAGAATATTTGGTCGGTCGGACCCCCAACCCTTGTGTAATCTGCAATTTAAAAATAAAATTTGGCTTATTATTAGAAAAAGCAAAATCTTTAGGTGCAGATTATATTGCCACCGGGCATTATGCTATTAATGAATATGACCAAAAGAGCAAGAGGTTTTTACTGAAGAGAGGAATAGATGAAAACAAAGATCAATCTTACTTTCTTTATAGATTAAACCAGGATATATTACCCTATGTTCTATTTCCTTTGGGCAGGTTCAAGAAAAGCCAATCCAGAGAATTAGCTAAGAATTTTGGATTAGAAAATTATGAAAAAAAAGAGAGCCAGG
>NZ_PFKO01000005.1:0-1817 GCF_002784285.1 Candidatus Infernicultor aquiphilus | reverse complement strand
TTGACTTAATTGCTGAATTACTCAAATTAGGACTGATCAATAAGAGTGGTAAACTTATAGGTAGAGAAGAAGGTAATTCCGAACTGAGCGAAGAGATTAGAAAAAGAATTATTAAAGGACAAAAAGGCAATAAATTTCTTTTAGTGAAAGGTAAGGAAACAGAAAATGGGAAACCCCTTTATCTTACCCAGAGAGACATTAGAGAAGTACAATTAGCTAAGGCTGCAATATTTGCGGGTATAAAAATACTTTTAAAAGAAGTAAATATTCCCCTAGAAGATATTCAAGAAATATTACTGGCTGGGGCATTTGGTAATTTTATTGATAAAAAAAGTGCAGTAAGGATAGGATTACTCCCTAATTTACCATTAAAGAAAATAGAATCAGTCGGCAATGCAGCAGGAAGAGGAGCAGAGATAACATTATGCTCTAATAAGATGAGAGAAGTAAGCGAAGAAATATCTAAAAAAGTTAAATATGTGGAATTATCCTCCCGCCTCGATTTTCAGGAAGAATTTATAAAAGCAATGATTTTTTAATGTCGTAGTCTAATTTGATATACTTAGAATATCCACAGTTTAAAAATTGTAAATATGTCCTGGATAACCTACCATAAATGTTTGACATTAAAAGTTATTAATGTTATATTTTACTTAAAGAAAATTTTAAAAATTAAATTATAGATGCTCGTATAAACTCTTGGATATGGCAAGAGTGTTTCTACCATGTGACCGTAAATCACAATAGGCTACGGGTGGAAGTGCACCTTAGGGATTCGCTTATTCTGAGCAAGATTCTAATAATAAAATTAGAATAAGATTAGAACCGAGTGGTGCAAAGTATATTTATTTTATACTACACCGGAGGATTAAAAGCCCAGGCGGAGAGGTTCCACTCTAACGGAATTTCTGTTGCCTGGGTTTTTTATTTGGAGATAAATATAATTTTCAAAAAGAATTATGAGATAAATATTGATGAAGGAGAATAATATGGAGAAAGTAGCAATAATTATGGGGAGTACTTCAGATTTAGATACTATGAAAAAAGCAGCAGAAGTACTTGATGAATTAGGCATTATTTATGAAATGAAAGTGCTTTCTGCTCATCGGACTCCTGATTTATTATTTGAATATATAGAACAAATAGAAGAAAAAGGATTTAAAGTAATAATTGCTGGGGCCGGTGGAGCAGCTCATTTACCTGGAGTGATAGCCTCCCAAACACTTTTACCGGTAATAGGCGTTCCTATAGAGACGAAAGTAATGGGGGGTCTTGATTCTTTATTATCTATGGTTCAGATGCCCGCTGGGGTTCCAGTGGCCACCATGGGGATAGGAAATGCAAAAAATGCCGGACTTATGGCCGCCAGGATATTAGCAATTAATAATATTGAGTTAAGAAAAAAACTTGAAAATTATAAAAAAGCTATGGTTCAGAAGATAAAAGATATTAAAATACAGTAACGTGTAATAAGTAATATGTAATGTGTAATAAATAAATAGGATAGAAGTCAGAAGCCAGAATCCGGGAGTCAGAAGCAAAATTAGTATATATATAGTAAAGAACAAAAAAAGAGCAGATTGCTTTAGAATGCAGTGATTAGTAATAAGTAATGGGTAACGAGTTGAGAGTTAAAAGGTTATAAAAACAAGTTACTTATTACATGTCACATATTACACATCACACATTACACAGCTCGTTGGCTGACTGGCTAATTGGCAAATTGGTTAATTTGTAGAGGGGAGCATTGATTAATGGGGAGTGTAAAAGATTTAATAGTATTAGAAAAGCCATTAAAAAACAAAAGTGGTAGAGGA
>NZ_PFKO01000176.1:0-8481 GCF_002784285.1 Candidatus Infernicultor aquiphilus | reverse complement strand
TGATGTTATTTGCACTATTTTTGAAATATAGTTAGTTTAAGTACTTTTTGGGTTGTAATCATACTATAATACACCAAAATTAATTTTTCAACCATTCTTTCCGAGATTTTTTAATTATTTTCCCTGACTCCTCATTTTTTTTCTTTCTTTCTTTAAATTTTAAAGCTATAATAAATAAAATATAATCAATCAATGAAGGAGAAGTAAATAAATCAATGAAAGCAGAAATTATCAGTATAGGCAGTGAAATATTAAGAGGGCAAATCACCGATACCAACGCTAATTTTATCGCTCAAAAATTAGCTGAACTCAGTATTGACCTAAATTATATTTCAGCAGTTGGCGATAATCAAAGAATGCTTTTATCTCTTCTAAAAAAAGCTCTTAGTCGTTCTGATTTGATTATTACTACTGGTGGATTAGGACCTACGGAAGATGATATTACCTACCAAGTTATTGCTAAAACTCTACACCTTAAGCTAATAAAATCTCCAGAGGCTGAAAAAAACTTAAAAAGGATTCTCCATAGTATAAAAATAAAACTTTCACCAAGTAATCTTAAACAAGCTTACCTTCCTGAAGGAGCTAAAATAATTATCAATAAATATGGCACTGCCCCGGCTATGATTCTGGAAAAAGATAATAAAATTATATCTTCTTTCCCTGGTGTCCCTTATGAAATGAAGAAGCTGATAGAAGAAAATCTTATCCCTTATTTAAAAGAAAAATTTCCACCTTCTGTAATTAAAAAGTCAAAAACTTTAAAAATTACTGGCCTGGGAGAGTCATCAGTTAATGAACTTATTCGTAATTATATCCATGAACAAACTAATTTTTCTTTTGGTATCTATGCTCATCCGGAAGATATCCAGATCCAGATAACTACTCAAGCTCCTACCGAAAAAGAAGTAGACCAACTGTTACAATTTTTATCTAATCAATTAATTAAAATATTAGGTGATTATGTTTATGGAACCGATCAACAGAGCTTAGAAGAAGTGGTGGGAAATCTATTAAAAGCAAAGAATATTAAAGTCGCTGTAGCAGAATCCTGCACCGGAGGTAGGTTAGGAGAAATGATTACTAATATACCGGGAAGTTCTGAATATTTTCAAGGTGGAGTAATAAGCTATAACGCTAAAATCAAAGAAGAGCTGCTAAAAGTACCTCCGGAAATAATTAAAAAATACGGCGAGGTAAGCGAACAAGTAGCTCGTTTAATGGCCGAAGGGGTACGAAAATGCTGTTACAGTGATATTGGAATAAGTATTACTGGTATCGCAGGTCCGGGAGGGGCCACTGAAAAGAAACAAGTTGGGCTGGTCTATATAGCTTTAGCTAATAGTAAAAAGACTCTTATCCAGAAACACCAGTTATTCGGAAATCGACAACAGATCCGTTTAAGGGCCTCCTGCCGCGCTTTAAATCTCCTTCGAATGCATCTGATAAAAAATGGATGAAGCCGTTTTATATTCCTCTACTAATGTATTAATAAGCTCTTTAACCGAGATAATTTTTTTCACGCGATAGGCATTAGCTCCGGCAAAAGAAAATCCATCCTCAAGTTTTCCTTGTTGAGCATTAGTTAGAGCGAGGGCAATACAATAAGGTGAATTTTCGAAATTACAAGTCTTTAAACACCTCCAGGGACATTTAAAAGGTTTCCTAATCCCAGCTGATACTTCTTCAAGAAATTTATTATTGATTGCTCGACCAGGTAAGCCAACCGGGCTATCAATTATAATCAAATCCTCTTTTTTACATTTTAAATAATTTTCTTTGAATTTTAAGGAAGCATCACACTCATAAGTAGCTACAAATCTAGTGGCCATCTGCACTCCTTGAGCTCCCAATTGAATATATTTGTAAATATCCGCCCCGGTATAGATACCTCCGGCAGCAATTACTGGAATATTTTTATTAGAATGCTCCTCATAGGTCTTTATCACCGAAATTATTTCGGGCAATAATTTTTCCAGTGAAAAACTAGGATTATTAATCTGCTCTTTTTTAAAGCCCAGATGTCCACCAGCCAATGGCCCTTCAACAACCACACCGTCAGGTACATGCTGGTAATTTTTTTGCCAATATTGAAATATAACTTTAGCTGCTCTGGCTGATGAAACTATAGGAATAACCTTAGTTTTATTTTCTTTTAATTTATCGGGAAGTAATATTTTAAGATTTCTTAAGGGAAGCCCTGCTCCCAGTAAAACTAAATCTGCTTCTTCTTCTATGGCAATTTTTATAATATCATAAAAATCAGAAAGAGCGACCATTACATTTACACCTATAATTCCTCTGGTCATTTTCTTTGCTTTTCTGATCTCTTTTCTTAAGGCTCTTTTATTTGCTTCACTAAAATTTGTGGCAAAATCAGGCTCAAGCATGCCAATACCTGCCGTCGCGATAACCCCAATGCCACCTTGGTTAGCCACTGCTGAAGCTAATCCTGACAAAGAAATACCTACGCCCATTCCCCCTTGAACAATAGGAAGGCTGGCCTTTAAATCACCTATTCTTAATTTAGGTATTTCATTTAAATTCATATATCTTTAAACTCTTTCCGGATATTATAAAACTGCAAGTATATTTTATCCATTTTTTAAAATATTATAACATGATTACTACCCAAAAAGTACCCATGCTTTACAGATAATACTAATCAACATATTTAATTATTTACCCTATGCACCTTTAAGGGACAAGGTTATAAATACCTTTAAAAATCAGACTTTTAAATAACAAAAAGCATAATTTAGAGAATAAAATCTTTAAAAAATATGATCTAAATTATGCTTTTTAAATTAACTTAAACTTATTAATTAAAATAAATTATATCACTGTTGATTTATGCAAACTGAGAAGCTGCTTTAATATTCCACTTTCATATTTCTTTTCTCCGGTAAACTACTTTACCTGCCACCATAGTTAATTCAGTTTCTAAGTTTTTATTTAAAATAACTATATCCGCATCTTTATATAGTTCTAAACTACCTTTTTTATCATCTATCCCCAGGCACTTCGCTGGATTATAACTTGCCATTTGGACTGCGTTTAATAATGAAATACCTACTTTAGTTACCAAATTTTTAACTGCTTTATCCATGGTTAACACACTGCCAGCTAAAGTACCATTTTTTAATTTAGCTTGTCCTTGAGTCACCATAACCTCTTGCCCTCCTAAATCATAAGTACCTTCTTTAAAACCTGTTGCCCTCATTGCATCGGTAATCAAAACTAATTTTTCACTTTCTTTAATTTGAGTTAACATTTTTAATACCATTGGATGAAGGTGTATTCCATCAGCAATCATCTCTACTATCAATTTTGGAGAAGATAAAGCTGCTCCTACCACTCCTGGCTCACGGTGGTGTAACCCTCTCATAGCATTAAATATATGGGTAACCTGGGATAAGCCAGCTTGAATACCTTCCTGCACTTGCTTATAAGTAGCATTAGAATGTCCAACCGAAACAATAATGCCTTGTTGGTGTAACCAACGAATAAAATCAATTGCTCCGGGCATTTCTGGTGCAATGGTAACTAAACGAATTAAATTACCGGAAGCTTGATTAAATTCTAAGAACTCCTCCACAGAAACTTTTTTAATATCCTCTTCTTTTTGAGCCCCTTTCTTTTCAGGATTAATATAAGGTCCTTCCAGATGTATTCCCAAAATTTCAGCAGTTCCAGTACCTTTTAACCTTGCTTCATGAATACTTTTAAGACTTTTAATAATTTTATCTTTAGTCATTGCCATTGTGGTAGGAAGAAATGCTGTAGTACCAAAACGAGAATGAGTAGTAGCAACTTGCTTTATAGCTTCATATTCTCCGTCCATAACATCTGATCCACCACCACCATGAACATGTATATCAATATACCCAGGAACTATAAATTTATTTTGAGCTTCAATTATCTCTACATTTTTCAGAATAGCTAGATCTTCTTTTCTATCTGTTATGGCAATAATTTTTCCTTTTTCAATAATAATAATTCTATCCTCAAGTAATTGAAAAGGAGTAACTATAGTACCATGCAAAATAGCAGTCCTTTTGTTTTGGTTAATAATATTTAATCACTCTCCTTATAAAAAATTTACAGAATTGCAAAATTTATTTACCTTAACAAATTTTTATCAAAACTACCCTTCACTATTTACTAAAGGTAAACTGGCAGCAGCAATAGATTGACCCACTCTTCTAATAGATTCATCAGGAAGATGTATAGAAATTTTATTAAATAATTCTACAAATTCTTCTTGTAAAACTTGAATTGCCTTTTGTAAAATTATAGGTCCACCTTCACCTGAAGTAACTCGACCCAATATTAATATATGTTCTAGATCATAAAAATCTGCATAATGTGCAATAGCATATCCTAAATATACCCCAATTGTTTCAAAAATTTTTACTACCTTACTATCCCCTTTAGCAAGTAATTTTTGGACAAATTTCAATTTTTCAGCAGGAGTTTGTTTTTCGCTAAAAATAATTCCAGCTCTTTCTGCAAGTCGTATAACCGCTACTTGGGATAAATACTGAACTCCACATCCATAGTCTTTAGACCATACATCAATAGGCGCTTGTTCATTGAAATCAATAGGCACAAAAGCTAATTCGTTTAGCTGAGTAGTAATATTCCCCTTTCTATCTACATAACCCCCTGCTTCACTAGATCCCATAGCAACGCCTAGCACTGCATTAACTTTTAATGACATAGACCCGGCTAAAGCTGTAACTTCTCCATCATTTATCACTTTAAAAGGAACATCCCATTCCTTTTGTATATCTAAAAAAATATTTTTTACTCTTTTTTCAAAAAGATCAGAAGAAATTCCACGAAATATGGAAGCAGCCATTACCCGATTATTTATATAGACCCCGGCAGAACTTCCTCCTATAGCATCAATGCGGGGCATACGTGCCGCAGCACGATGTAACATAGACATAATTTCGTGATAATGATAGTTTGGATTAGTTTGTACGCCAGGGTTCCATACTACTTCCTCACTAAAGACTACTTTACCATCTATTACCGCACTTACTTTTCTATCACTTGCCCCGAGGTCAAAACCGATACGGCATCCTTTAAGTTGTCGATTTAAAGGAATTGATTTTTCTTTAACCGGAACTACTTGTTCGGCACTACAAGCCACTATAGAAAAAGGCTTTTCATATATATTAGACATAAAATTTGCATCAAAAAAACGTTTCCCTTTTTGAGAATATAATCTTTTAATATATTCGCCAATTTCTTGGGGACCAACTATAATTATTTTAGGTCCACCGTAAATCCATAAAAGCGTCTTTACTAAGCGTTCTAGGTAAAAATAATTCAGGGAAGCATATTTAGCTTGTGGAGGAAAAACTTGTGTTTTAAAAACTTTTATTAAAATATCTCCTCTCTTTAAAGCAATAGTAAGAGGAATCCCTCCTCCTGAATTACGGACATTAAACTGAAAATTATGATTCCATAAGACAGCCGGCATAAAACTATCATCGAGCGGGGGAAGCACTCGGGGTTTTATTAAAGTAATTAAATTGCCAGACATAATTTATTCATAACCTTTCTTTGGTAAATTACAAATATGGTTCCAAAAATTTCTTTGCTTCTAAAATATCTTTCTTCTGCTGTTCCCCTGATATCTCTCGTTCTATAGTTATGGGCCCTTGAAAACCTTTCTCTTTTAATCTAGAGATTAATAGGGGAAAATCGACTTCACCCTTTCCAACTGGAACTTCAATTCCAAGGCTCTCATCACGATTAGGCCAGAGGGCATCTTTTGCATGCATACCCCTTACATATTCTCCAAGAATTTCCACCGCATCTAAAGGATGGGCCATACCATAAAGAATTAAATTAGCTGGGTCTAAATTTACATAAGCATTATTACCAATATCAGCAATTAATCTTTTAAGCGTTGATGGTAATTCCTGCCCAGTTTCAAAACAAAATATCTGACCATTTCTTTGGCAATATTCAACAAATTTTTTCATCACTGGAACAAATCCCAAATATAGAGGACTTTTTGGATCATTTGGTATAGCACCAACGTGGGAAGTAATGTTTTTCACGCCTATTTCATAAATCATATCAGAAAATTTTTCTGCCAATTTAAATCTTCTGGTACGATACTCCTCAGGGATAAAACCTACTGTTGAAACCCCTTCTATTCTATTATAAATCTGTCCCTCAAATACCAAAAAGAAAGAACTTATCTCAATACCAAACTCTTCTGAAGCCCTTCTTATATCTTTCGGTTTTAATCTATCTATCATAAGCTCCGCTGTGCAAGAAACCTGACAGGTTCGCATTCCTAATTTAGCTACCTCTTCAAAACTCTCTTTTATATTTTCAGTAACATGAATCATTGCACCAAGCTCCATCTTCATAATAAAATCTCCTTCTCAATTCTTGCTGATTCTATTTCTTTAAGAACAATCTCTAAAGATGCTTTTGCCTCTTCAGGGGTAACTCTTTCCGGGTATTTATCATTTTGCAAGCACTCAATCCAATATTTATCTTCATTATAATATCCCCCAAGTTCAGAAATATTACCACCAGTATTAACAGAATCTACTTTCGGCCTTGGAACATCCACCAATTTATCTTCCTCTTTCCCATAAATTATTAACGGCTGATTTTTGGAATTGTATTCTAAAACAGTACCATCCTCAAATACTCCTCTTATTTCTTGCATGAATCCATAAGACTTACTTAAATCCCAACCCCCTTCAGCGTTTACTATCATATCTCTGTACCTATATGTTGAACATATATGTTGCCATCCTTTTTTATCATTTTTCCCTAAAGAATAAACTGATTTCGGTTTTCCTAATAAATAATAAATATAATCTACATCATGGATATGAAGATCAAGTGCAGCACTGCCACTTCTATTAGGGTCAAAATACCAATTATCCCATCCATATATAGGAGGTGCGCTAATACGAGTACATTTAAGAACTTTTAACTTACCAAATTTTTTTGAATCTACAATCCTCTTAAACTCAATATATTCTGGCCAAAAACGTAACACCATACCAATCATTAATTTTACTTTTGCCTTTTTTGTTTCTTTAATCATTTCTTCGGCATCTTTTACTGTAAGTGCAAATGGTTTCTCACAAAATATATGCTTCTTGGCCTGGGCAGATCTTATAACCAATTCTTTATGTAAATGTGTAGGAAGAAAAATACTAATAGCATCAATTTCTTTATTGTTTATTAATTCATCTGCATTACTAAATACTCTTGCACCAGTTAAATTAGCTAACTCTTTTGCCTTATCCTGTCGAATATCTGATACACCTATAACTTTAACATTCTGTAAAGTCCTATAACAGTTAGCATGCATCTTTCCCATAGATCCACCACCAATAATACCAATTTTAATCATATTGTTTTATCCTCCAATTTTTTTAAAATATATCTTTTATCCGATTCTATTGATTTATTTATAGCAAGTGCTATTTTCCTTGCTTTATCTTGAATTACATCATATACTACAACAATTCTTACATCTCTTATCCTTGAGAGATTTCTCAGGTAAATAGATACTATTGCACCAGTTCCAATAAAACTTATTTTTAAATAGCGTTTTACTTCTCCTTTCGCCCTAATATTTTATCCATACTAATAGATGTTTCAAATATTAAACTTTCAGGATGAAATTTTGGAGGAGATAACTCAGCAATAACATAACTATCGTATCTAATTTCCTTAAGTGCTGAAACTACATCAGGCCAATTAACATCACCATAAAGGAGATTTACAAAGCCCTCTGTAGTGCCAATAGATTTTTTAAAATCCTTGAAGTGCACTTTTTTAATCCGGCTTCCTAAAATTTTTATCCACTGTTCTGGAAACCCAATTTGAAGCACATTACCCACATCAAAGTAAACTCCTATATACGAACTACCTATTGAATCTATAAAGTGCTTCATTTCAATGGGACTAAGTAAAAATTTGTTCCAAACATTTTCAATGGCAATATTTACCTTATAAGTTTCCGCAATAGGAGCTAATTCTTTCAAAGCTTGGAATGAACGTTCATAAACCTTATCATAAGAAACTATGGGGAAACCGCGCTTAAAGAAAACATCTACCGCACCAGGCACAACTAATATTGTATCTACTTCAAGCCAGCTTGCTACTTCTAACATTTTCTTAACAATACTCTTGGCTTTTTCCCGTTCTGAAGAATTATCGCTTGTCAGAGAATAATTCCAGAAAAGTCCAGTAGCCAAACTACTTATTTCAACACCAATAGAACGAGATATTTTCACAATCTTTTGAATATCACTTTTGGTAGAGCTTAATGTAATTTCTCCTTCTTCAGCAATTGTTACCTCAACACCATCAAATTTTGCTTCTTTTGCCAACTTGAAACAATCTTTTAAGCTCATATTCGCCGGAAAGGCCCACTGGTTGATTCCTTTCTTTTGAGTATACATTTCTCGTAACCTCCTTCAT
>NZ_PFKO01000341.1:0-8684 GCF_002784285.1 Candidatus Infernicultor aquiphilus | reverse complement strand
TTTTAACATACTATTTTCTTTATACTACAAATCCATTTAAAAATCCTTCTTTCTGGGAAGAATATTTATAAAAAAACCCTTCAGCGAAATGCCAAAGGGCTTGGAATTTTCTTGCTTCCCCTAATTAGGAAGTGATTTTCGATTCATAGAAGGTTTAACGTTTTCTTTAAACAATATATAACTTAATACCGATGTTTTTGATAATGTTTACAAACTCTTTTGAAATTCCTGTATCAGTGATAATAATATCAAAATCGGTAAGATCTGCAAAATGCGAAATTTTAATTTTACCGAACTTAGTTGAATCCACCAACAGGATCTTTTTATCTGAAGACTCAATAACTGCTCTCTTGGTTTCCTTCTCATAAGCAGTGGCACAGGTAACTCCTAATTTTTCAGAAACGCCTGCGGCAGAAATAAAAGACTTATTAGCCCTTATTCTTTTTATCATCTCTATCCCCTCTGGGCTTTCAAGCATTAGGGTATCACCGTGAAAATAACCTCCAGGAAATATTAATTTCCAATGCTTATTTTCATATACATTAAACAGAATATTTAAAGCATAACATATAACGGTAAGAGGCATATTTTCTGGTATAAATTTAGGGAGATTTTCGGTAGTTGAGCCGGTATCTATAACAATCACATCATTAGGGTCTACTAAAGAAGCTGCCTTTCGAGAAATCTTAATCTTCTCTTCTAACATTAAAGATTCTGCAGCTTGAATCAAATACTTCTCTTCAGCTTTATCCGTGGGGGGATTTTTCTTTAGAATGGCACCACCAGGGATAAGGGTAACAATATTACTTTTAGATAATTCCTGAAGATCTCTCCTAATAGTCATCTCTGAAACTTCCAACTTTTTAGACAATTTTTTAATACTTGAAAAACCATCGATAGATAACCTATTAAGTAAATAGTTTACCCGATTATTTTTTCCAATCATATTAAGCCTCTTTTTTAAAAAATAAAAATTCTTTTAAAAAAATACTCCCCTATTATTAAAACTTAAAGTATTAGAGTATTTATAATTATATAATTCTGGCCAAAGTTGCTTCTTTAACGTTCCCCGCATTGGCCTCATCTGTATCCAAATGCAAAGCTAGTTTACTATTAGGAGAAACTCTAATTACTACATCTTTATAAATAACTCCATGAGTCCCTGATACTTCCACCTTTGCTCGGTCACCATTTTTTACCTGATAAAATTCCGCATCTTTCGGAGTCATATGAATATGGCGAGCGGCTCGAATAGCTCCTTCCTTAAGTGCCAAAATACTTTTCGGACCAATAATATTGATAGATGGCGTACCTTCTATATTCCCTGATATCCTGGTAGGAAGATCCAGACCTAAAAAAATGCCATCAGTAATCGATAATTCAACTTGAGTGTATTTTCTAACAGGCCCAAGTATTCTGGCTTTCTCTATAACCCTCATTTTATTATAACTAACCACCATCACAGTTTCTTTGCTGGCAAACTCTCCTGGTTGTGACAAGTCTCTTAATTTAGTCAACTCGTAGCCCTTTCCAAATAAAATATCCAGCGACTCTCTGGTTAAATGAACATGATGGGTGGATATTTCTACCGGGATAGAAAAAAGTTTTGACCTTTTTTCTTTTTGAGATATTTCTTGATAAACAACTTCAGATACCACTTTAACCAGTTCTTTGTAATCATCTTTCATTTTTTATTCCTTCTCGTCTTTTGTTTTAAACACTCACAATCTTTACACTACTACTACAACCTAGCCTGGTTGCTCCTGATTTAATCATTAATAAAGCTTCTTCGAAATTATGGATTCCGCCTGCTGCTTTAATCCCCATTTTAGGACCGACGGTCCGGCGAATTAAGGCAACATCATGGGCAGTAGCTCCGGCGGTAGAAAAACCGGTAGAGGTCTTTACAAAATCAAAACCAACTTTTTTTACCAATTGAGAAGCTATTACTTTTTCCTCGTCTGATAGTAAGCAAGTTTCAATAATAGCTTTAGTAGTGGTTGTGTTTCTACAAGCCGTCATCACCGCTCGCAAATCAGCTTCTACAGTTTTCAGATCACCATTTTTTAAAGCTCCCACATTAATCACCATATCTATTTCATCTGCTCCATTTTCAATAGCATTTCTTGTTTCATAAGCCTTTGTTCTACTGTCTGTTGCTCCTAAAGGAAACCCAACTACCGTACAAACTTTTACTTTAGTCCCTCTTAACTTCTTGGCACAATAGGCAGTCCAGGAAGAATTAATGCATACAGAATAAAAACCATACTGAACTGCTTCTTCACACAATTTCTTTATTTGCTCTTCTTTTGCTTCTGGTTTTAATAAAGTATGGTCAATATAACCAGCAATATCTGCCGGAGAATGAATCTTGGAATAAAGATCGGAATTTGTACTGACTTCACCTTTTAAAATATCGTTTGTACCAGAATCAAAAGATATTCTTTCAGAATTAGGTAGATTTTTTAATTTTGCTATTACTTCTTTGCTAATTCTATCAATTAGCTCTTTTTTATCCATAATCTAAAACCTCTGATCTTTAATATTTTAAAATATAACTTTGAACCATTACTAAAGATTAATAATTTCTTTCCAGGGCTATTATTTTATTAATTCTTCTCCAATGTCTTCCACCAGCAAAAGGAGTTTCCAACCAGACTTTTACCATTTCACGTAATTCGTCTGGTGTATGCAATGGTCCACCCAAAGTTAATACATTGGCATTATTATGTTCTCTGCTATTTACAATAGTTTTAATATTATAACACAGAGCTGCTCTTATACCCTTAACTTTATTGCAAGTCATCGATGAGCCAATACCTGCTCCATCAATCATAATTCCCCTTTCACATTCACCGCTAGCCACTTTTTTTGCTACTTTAACGGCAAAATCCGGATAATCTACACTTTCTTTACTATAAGTTCCTACATCTGTAATTCGATAGCCGATATTTCTAAGAAAATGCTTAAGAATTTCCTTCGCTTCATATCCTCCGTGGTCTGAACCAATAGCTACATATCTTACTTTGCTACTAACTTTATCAAGATTAATCAGCTGTTTTTGAGGTATGGTTGAAGAATACAATCCACTAACCACATTTTGAATAATTTTTACTTTATTTATATCAGTATTTATATCAGTCATTTTCTTTACCTTTATTATTAGTTTTATTAACTGAATCGACAATCCCTACGATCATAGTTCTAACTGGAGCAGTAGAATTGTTCATAATTAAACGAGAAGAATTCCCTTCATCGATCACCAGAACCGTATCTCCTATCCCTGCTTGGACAGTATCCAATGCTAAAATGGTCTTTCCTTGCAGTTCTTCTTTATCATTGACAGGTTGTACAATTAAAATCTTATAGCCTTGATACACCGGATGCTTTATAGTGGAAACCACATTACCGATTACCTTACCTAAAATCATAATTACTCTCCAATATTTACCTGATCAACTAGACCCATAATAGTTAAATCAGAAGGGTTAAACCAATTTTTAAGTCCCAAAGCTGCCTCTCTACCGCCTTCATAGAAAACAATATCATTTAAACCGGCCTGAACTGTATCGCAAGCCACCACAGGTTCTTCTACTTCTTCTAATTTTTCATTAAGGGGCTGTAATAATAATAGTTTTATACCCTGAAAAGAATCTACTTTCTGGGTACAAATAACATTACCAATCACTTTCCCCAGTTTCATCTTTAACCTCCAAATTCAGCCTATAAAAATTAAATTAATCGATAGTAAATAATCGTTAGTCGTTAGTCGTTAGTTCAAAATTCAAAACTTTTTTCGTATAAAGTATTGCTTTTAAAGTAGGGGTCGGATTTATCCGACCCGTTTTCATTGCGGGTTCGATAAATCGAACCCCTACAAAAAAAGAAATTCCTATACCATTAAATTTACTTTAGACAATTCTAAAATAACCTACCAGAACACATCGTCTTTCTCGAGTAAAAGTCCTTGCTCTGGTTAATCCTTCTCCGGTAGGTGTGGCAATAGTAAAAGAAGCATAGCCAGCTCCGCCAAAGCCTAATCCGCTATAACACGGTCCGTTCTTTATAAAGAGAGAACAGTTCATTAATTTCGCCATCTTGGAAAGTTTAGCAATATTCCGGGAATGAATAGAGGCGGTATGTCTAAAATTATGCTCACACTGCACCGCAAAATCTATAGCTTCATCAACATTATTAAAACGAACCAGAGGGATTACCGGCATAAGCTGTTCAGTCCAGACTAAAGGATGATAACGATCGACCTCACCAAGCAATATTTTAACCTGGTCAGAGATATTTAAACCAATATCTCGCGCAATCACACTGGCATTTTTTCCAATATATTTTTTGTTTGGTGTTCCCTCATGTCCCGGTTTTCCCGGGTCAGCAATTACCAATTTAGTTACTTTTTCAATCTGCTCTCCTTTTAGTTCATAAGCACCATTTTTTATCATTTCCTCTTTTAACCTATCCGTAATCTGAGAAACTGCTAAAATTTCTTTCTCACAAACACAGACAATGTTGTTATCAAACCCTGCCCCCTTAACAATGTCCCGGGCAGCTTTTTCCAGATCAGCGGTTTCATCAACGACACAGGGAGGATTTCCAGGTCCAGCAGCAATAACTTTTTTACCACTATTCATAGCTACCTTGACTACCTCTGGACCACCAGTTACTACCAATAATCTAATTTTGGGATGTTTCATTAAAGTTTGAGCTGAATCAATAGTTGGATTAGCAATAGCACATAAAGTATTGGGAGGTCCTCCAGCCTTCACAATAGCCTGATTAATTAAGGAAACTGTAAAACAAGAACTTCTCTTGGCCATAGGATGAGGGTTAAAAACCACGGTATTTCCACCAGCAATCATACTTATACCATTATTAATAATCGTAGAAGTGGGATTGGTAGATGGTATAATTGATCCAATAACCCCATAAGCTGCTCGCTCGGTTAGAGTCATCCCGTTATCATCAGTATAAGCTATAGGTTCAAGATCTTCTATTCCCGGTGTTTTTAAAGCAGCCAATCTATTTTTTTCAATCTTATCCTCTACCCGGCCAAAGGTGGTTTCCTCGACAGCCAATTTAGAAATTTCTTCCAGATTACTTATAATTATTTTGCGTATACTTCGGATTATCTCTCTTCGCTTTTCGAGAGTTAATTTTATCAGTTCAAGATGAGCAACTTCAGCGGCATCGACAGCAGCATTTACCTCATCAAAAATACCATCCTGATTTAAAGTGCTTATTGGTAAACTCTCTGGCATTTCTAGATCGAGTGTGGCACCTTCTAACTTATTAAGTACACTTTCGATTATTAATTTCAGCTCTTCTTCATTTATCTTCATAATCGATCACCTATCTAATAAATATTTATCTCTTATCTTTTTTTCACATTCAATCCATTAAAAATCTTAGCTTTAATAAATAAAATAAGGTTTAATCGCTGGATGAGGGTTAGGAATTATTACCTCTTTACAAAGCAGACCTTTACTACCTATTATCTTTACTGCAGCTTTAACTGCAGCTTCTACTTTATCTATATTTCCGATCATTTTAATATAAGATTTACCACCTATCCCCATAGCCAATCTAATCTCGCTAATTAGAACATTAGCAGTCTTAGCAGCTATATCCGCAGCTTCAATGCTGGCCACTGCTGAAAAAGATTCTACTACTGCTATCGCATCCCAAACTTTACATTCAACCGTACCAATGATGGCAGGAATAATCTGAGGGTGTAAATTAGGAATAAATAATTCATCAACCAGGTAACCTTCTCCAATTTCCTTGCCAGCGGTAAGAGAAGCATCAACAGATGCCACGTCACCAGTAAAAAGAACTATAAATTTTCCCGGACAAATCGTCCTCGCCTCTATTACTTTTACGGGAGAAGCTTTTACTATGCTATCTAATGCCTTTATACCTACTGCTATACTATTAAATTCTAATACTCCAAGAACGATTATATCCATTCTTTACCTATCTTTCCTTATTATTTTTTAATAATAATCCTTTCCTCGTCAATATAAGTTATTCTGCCTTTAATACTGGAATGTAACCGAGCACCTAATTTTTCCTTAGGAATTTCAGCAATAAGATCACCCTCATTTACTGGTTCATTAATTTTTACTACCGCTTCCGAAGGAACACCCGTATGTTGCTTAAGTAAAATCTCCACTTGATCGGGATCAGTTTCTATTACTCGTAATGGACGTTGACTATCTTCATCATATTTATCTAATCTCAAACGATTTTTAATCCGCGAACTGGGTATTTTTCTGTAGGCTCGCTCCGCTCGCTCTTCTCTGGAACTTTCTTTTTCCCCTGAAAATTTAGGTTGATATCCAGCGGCGAGAAGGTTCGCTTTAATTTTTTGATTTATAATTCTGGGTGACAATTCCATCGGGCAGGCAAATACCTCGCAAAGCCCACACTCGCTACACAAAAAGGCATTTTGAATAACTTCATAGGGAATATCAATTCCAAAATTAATTTGTCTCATAATTTTATGAGGATAAAGTTCATGACCTAACAAATAACGAGGGCACAAGTCGGTACAATAACTGCATTGACAACAGGCAGCTTTGCTTTGTTTGATAATATATTCAATCCTCATGGTTTTCTTTAAGACCAAGGGATGATCTTTAGGTAAAACCAGAATCCCGGTAGTAGTTTTAATTACTGGCGTATCGAGATCAAAAACTACCTTTCCCATCATAGGTCCCCCCACAATGACTACAAAATCTTCTAGAGTAGGTTCACAAAGATTTATAATTTCCCGGAAAGAAGTACCAATTCGTGCAGTTATAATACTCGGTTTTTTTACTTCTCCTATGCAGGTTAGCGTCCTCCTGGTAACTGCTTTACCTTTTTCAGCCCTATACACATTTCTCAGGGTCTCTACATTATTTACTAAACAACCTATATCTGGAGGGATTCTACCTTCCGGAATAACTTTACCAGTAATTTCTTGTATCAGGATAAACTCATCACCGACGGGATAATAATCCTCCAGAAGAAATAGTGATATATTTTTCTTTTCAGCGATAGTTTTTTCTAGGTTTCCGGCAATAGAAAGATATTTTTTTTTCAGGGCAATTATCCCTTTTTTTGCATCAGTCGACTGCATAACTAATTCTAAACCCTTTACCACCTCTTCTCCTACTTCTTCCATAATATATTTATCGTTGTAAAGAAGAGGCTCACATTCTGCTCCATTTCCAATTACTACCTCACATTTATTGGCCACTTTGATATGGGTGGGAAAACCAGCACCGCCAGCTCCCACTACTCCCATATTCCTTAGCACATTTTCAAGTGCCATAAGTTATTTCCCTTCTGGTAAACTAGATCTCCTATTTTTTAAAAACAACTTGGTTATATTCTTCTACCATATCGACAATTCCTACAATTACACAATCGACTGGTTTTTGATGGGTAATTTCGGTCTGTCTTGCAGAACTCCCTTGAGATATTATCACTATCTCTTCTACTCCTGCTCCAACAAGATCCACGGCTACCAAATAATCATCATCTACTTCTCCTTTATGGTTGCAAGTTTGGACCAGGAGACATTTTCTACCTTTTATTCCTACCTCCATCTGGGTACTAACTACCGTTCCCACAATTTTACCAAATATCATTTTAACCTCTTTTTTGGTTTCCTGAAATTTTAAGAATATATAAATTAGTCGATAGTGAATAGTCGTTAGTCGTTAGTTCAAAACTCAAAACTTTTTTCGTATAAAGTATTGCTTTTTTAAGTAGGGGTCGGATTTATCCGACCCGTTTTCATTGCGGGTTCGATGAATCGAACCCCCGTTTTCACGAGGGCAGGCCCCTACGGAAAAAGGAAATTCCTATACAATTTAATTATTTTTTATAGACATATTTCCCGTTAATATCTATAGAATCGACTATAGATATTATAGTTGCATCACTTGGTTTTCCTTCAGTAGCAGCGGTCATCCGGGAACTACTTCCAGCTACATAAAAGACTACTTCTCCTAATCCTGCTCCCACGCTATCCATGGCTACCAAATAATCATCCTTCCCCTGCATATTAGAAGGGTTAATTTTCTCCAGAAGTAAAAATTTTATACCCTCAATTTTCGGTTCTTTCCTGGTTGATACAACCGTACCTACTACTTTTGCTAGTATCATATTTTTTCCTCCTGTATTATAATTGTCTCAATTAATCAGTACTCATTTTTTCTTTTTTGCTTTTGACTAGACCTCTGCCTAAAGGAAGAACTTCATCTACATTACTATGTGGTCGTGGAATAAGATGTACAGAAATCACTTCACCAACTTTTTGAGCCGCTGCGTTTCCAGCATCAAGAGCAGCTCGAACAGCTGCTACATCACCACGAACAATTGCAGTAGTATATCCTCCACCAATTTTTTCATAACCTACTAATTCTACTCTGGCTGCTTTTAACATAGCATCTGCTGCCTCTACCATTGCAGTGAATCCTCTCGTTTCAATCATTCCTAATGCATCTGTATAAATATCCATTTTTTTTAAAACCTCCTTAATGTTATTTTTATAACAAAATATTATCCTTTTCTAACATCTTAACCTATTAATTTAAGTATGTCAAGAGCTTTGGGTAAAATAAATTTTTTAATGTAGAATATTTATCATTTAATGGTTATTTCCCAAAAAGCCAAAAATA
>NZ_PFKO01000222.1:0-1824 GCF_002784285.1 Candidatus Infernicultor aquiphilus | reverse complement strand
GGTATTTAAAGGACCTACCTTGCGGGAAGCAATCAAAAAATCAAGCCCTGCACCCATACCCAGATCAAGTACAGTCTCCCCTTCTCTAACTTCACTATAGGCTAATGGATTCCCACAACAGTTTCCCTCGAAAGATGGAAGATAAAAATTCGCATTGAAGAAACTACTATTTTTCAGTTATTAATTCCAATTTACCTAATTTATTTTCAAGATTTCCTTCAGACCTATATTCCCTATCTAGGTCGGGCCAAACCTCCCAGAGCTCCCCCGATTAGTCCCAATAAACCGAAATAAAGGGTAGCTATAAAAATCCCTCCTCCTAATATGGCCCCAAACATTCCACCTAATACCCCTCCCAGTAATCCGCCAGTGACACTGCCGACTACCCCACCTAAACTAGTAAGGATAAACATAGCTAAAATTCCTCCGATACTCCCACTTAAAAAACCAGCTAAGGCTCCATTCCCTGTTCCTCTAACGATCAATCCGGCGATAAAACCAGCCAAAAGTGGACCAAACAAAGGAATAGAACCTAATACCGCCATAGAAATAATTCCTACTACTAAGGCCCAAAACATATTAACCTCCTTTAAAAAAAACCTTCCTTTGGCTCTTTCCAGCCTTCTATCTCTTCTCTCCATAAAAATACTACCTTGAGCTGGTTAACTGTCCCTTACTTTAATCCCTTATCATACTATTTATATAAGATATATAAATAGAACAGTCTTATTATTCACAAAACGGATTATATCCTGGTTTCTTATAAAGTGTGTTTTGCTTCTCTAATATATCCGGACGATATACCTTTTCCGCCCAGTCTTCCGGACTTACATCTTCAATAGCAATAGAGACATATTTTTTATCAGCATCGACTATTTTCACGATAGAATCGGTAATAGCTTTGACCAGTTTTTTCTTTTGCTCTTCGGTTCTACCAGCATACATTTTAATAATTACATGAGGCATTTTTACCCCCTCCTTCTCTTTTTATTTTTTATTTAATTTTATACTTTTTCTTCTCTTCTAAATTATTACCATCGCTTTATCTATTATATACTAATTTATCTTAGATTATAAATCTAAAATGGTATAGGGTAATTCCGCACCTTCCGGTATTTGGTCAATAGACCGTTTCCGAAAAAGTGGATCTTGTATCCGGAAAATATCAGGGGATATTATCTTTATGTACCCCTCCCATCATCATACCCAATTCCTCAACACTAACTTCATTTCGCTTTACTACTCCCATAATCTCACCCTCGTAAATAACTGCAATCCGATCAGCAAGTGATAAAATTTCATCCAGGTCGTCAGAAATAAGAAGTGTTGCGGTTTTTAATTTTATCCTTTGTTCAATCAATTGCCGATGAACATATTCTGTAGCACTAATGTCTAATCCGCGGGTTGGTTGAGCAGCTACTAGAACACTGGGTTTTCGAGAGAGTTCTCGCGCTAAGATTAGTTTTTGAATATTTCCACCGGAAAGGCTTTTTAAAGAAGTATAGCGAGAAGGAGTCCTGATATCAAAATTCTTGATTAGACGTTCGCTTTCCTGACCGATTTTATGGAAATTCATAAATATTCCCTTAGCATAAGGCGGGTGGATATGATCTTTAAGAATCAGATTTTCTTCTATATTAAATTCCTGAACTACACCGTCCCGCATCCGTTCTTCGGGAATATAAGAAAGACCATAATCAAGAAGCTGGGAAGGCGACCAATTAGTAACATTAATTCCTTTTATAAATACTTTCCCCTGGGTAGGTTTTCGTAGACCAGCGATAACTTCTGCCAGTTCACTTTGACCATTTCCGGAAACCCCGG
>NZ_PFKO01000243.1:0-1814 GCF_002784285.1 Candidatus Infernicultor aquiphilus | reverse complement strand
TTCCTGGTTAATATACTTTTTTGATCATTATCTTTATTTAAAATAGTCACTCTATCCATGCAAGCAATGCAAGGGTCGATAGAAGCTATTACAATTGGTATATCAGCTATTTGCTGACCAATAAGCATGGGAACCCAGGTCATTAAGTTATTATAGGTAGGGGCACGAGCTTTCCAGACCTCAGGTAATTCTGATTCATTTAATTTTACATAATGGAAAACTTCACCTCGAGGTGCTTCATGTCTACCAATTCCTTCATCTTTTGCTTTTTTTAATTGATTAAGTAATTTAACTAATTTTTTCTCCGCAATAATTTCACCTGAAGGCATATTATCTAAACACTGTTCAATAATCTGTATCGATTGTACTAATTCTAATAATCGGACCACTATTCGATCGTAGACATCACCATTTATTTTACCGGTTAATACATCTGGAGTAATAGCTTTTACTTCTAAATCTGCATAAGCAGCATAGGGTTGATCCTGGCGTACATCCTTTTTTATCCCCGATGCCCGTGCAGTAGGACCTACCGCACATAACCTTAGAGTATCTTCTTTAGTTAATATACCTATATTTTTTGTTCTTAAGGCAATAGTGGGATCGTTTAGAAATATATCTTCTATCTTTCCATAATTATCCTTATAATAATCTAAAGTCTTTCGTATTCGAGGTATTTGCTCTTTACTAATATCTCTTCTTACTCCCCCAATCATAAATATTCCATAATTGATTCTATTCCCGGTTAAATATTCTAAAAGATCTAAAACTTCTTCTCTCGCCCTCCAGGAAAAATATAAAACAGAATCAAAACCCAATTCATGAGCGGCAACCCCAGCCCATAAAATATGAGAATGGATTCTTTCTAACTCGGCAATAATTACTCTAATATATTGAGCTCTCTCGGGAACTTCAATTCCAGCGGCATTCTCCACTGCCTGACAAAAGGCAAAAGGATGAGAAGCAGAACAGATGCCGCATATTCTTTCAGCTAAATAGATAATTTGTATGGGATTTCTTTGCATACCCATAAATTCTATTCCCCGATGATTATCTCCGGGGGCTAAATTTACCTTTTCTATGCGCTCTCCATATATTTCAAAATTAAAAGTCATCGGTTCTTTTAGAGAACAATGAACCGGACCTATGGGGATAGAATAAGTCTCTTTACTCAATTTTCTTCACCTCTTCTTTTTTAACTATATTATTACCTACATAATTTCCATTCTTACTTAAAGGATATATTCCTTTTTCATCTCTTCTAAATGGATAGATATCTTTTAAAAAATCTTGTGGTAAAAATAAATTGGGTAAATCAGGTAAACCTTCAAATATAATCCCCATCATTTCTTTCATTTCTCTTTCTGTAACTTGAGCTCCTGGAATTAAATCGGTAATTGTTGGTATCCTTAGATCTTTCTTAGATAAATGAATAACTAAATCTATTGATATTTCTTTAAATCTCTCTCCATAGTAAATAGAAAAATGATATATCAATTCAACTTTTTCGCCTACATCATTTCCTGAAATAATAGCTAAATGTGGAAAATGTAATGTAAATAAGAGTTTTACTGCATCTTTAAGATCTTCTGAATTTATTTGTAGTCGTATTATATTATAACTATTCTTTTTTAAGCCAGCTGTTTTTGTTTCTATCCTATGATCAATGATTTTATTATTAAATTTTTCTTTAAATAATTCTACAATTTCATCAGGCTTCCTATATTCCATTCTATTATCTCCTTTCCCTTTTTAGTCGTTAGTGAATAGTTATTAAGTATCAATACATAGCGAACCCTTATTAATAACATAAA
>NZ_PFKO01000385.1:1080-1887 GCF_002784285.1 Candidatus Infernicultor aquiphilus | reverse complement strand
CCTGTGCTGCCATCTTCGTTTGTGAAGACTTGACGGGTTATTAGCATCTCTTTGTTGATACCCTTAAAGTAGCACGAGATAGCTTTATTCTTTTCAAACTTAAGTGATTCTATATTCTTGAAATTACCTTTTAACTTTTCTTTTTTTGTTAAAGCGACTAGACGGTTTTTCTTAATGGCAAATATGAAATGCCTATTATGTTCAAGTACATATTCCATATTTTCTTTTGAGGAAAACCAAATATCACCTAATGTATATTTGAATTTTATTCTGTTATGTATACAGTTTAATAACATTTCTCGAAATAGTTCATTCTTTGTCTTGTCTGATTTTCTTCTCCGCTTATCTGTTTTAGGGTCAATGAAGGCAATGTTTTTCTTGATGATTTCAAAAGCGACCGGTATAGTGCTATTATTATTGTGATAAATTCCAGAAAGAATATTTATACCTTTAACACTTCTGCCTTTAGAGTGATCAAAATGCCAAGCGATGATATCGTTTTCATCAGTATATTCCTTTTCTTCGGTGGTATCATCAAAAATTATTACTCCGTCTTCAGTTTCTATTTTTCTAATAACCGGTTTAACAAGTTTCCATAAATCTTTAGAATTATATGTATAATCTGATAGAAACCTGGTAATTTTATCATGGCTAATTTCATTATCTAATATAGCCGACATTCCTGTGGCAGTAGTATATGAGAATGAACTTAGGAGATAATCAGAATACAGATCAAGCATATTTTTATTGGATTGAGGCATAATTTATTTTAATTTTATATATTGTAATTATATCATTTTATATTTT
>NZ_PFKO01000385.1:0-834 GCF_002784285.1 Candidatus Infernicultor aquiphilus | reverse complement strand
TCTCTTCCAATAATTTTTGTGAATTTTCCCAAACGGATGGATCTCCTAGATATTTTTCAGGAGTTTCCGGATCCCAAAGAGAAAGGCGAATCGTATATTCCATATTATATGTTTTCATTGCCTGTTTGATAATTCCAAGAATGGAAGCAAACTCGGTTTTAATTTGATCTTCGCGACAAAAAGAATGTCCATCGTCTTGGCAAAAACAGCGAAGGCGAGTAAGACCCAAAAGTTCTCCT
This sequence comes from Candidatus Infernicultor aquiphilus, assembly GCF_002784285.1. Lineage (NCBI taxonomy): Bacteria > Pseudomonadati > Atribacterota > Candidatus Phoenicimicrobiia > Candidatus Pheonicimicrobiales > Candidatus Phoenicimicrobiaceae > Candidatus Infernicultor > Candidatus Infernicultor aquiphilus. The sequence goes on along the minus strand of NZ_PFKO01000385.1, from coordinate 595 downwards.
GGTTTTTCATCTCGATAAAGATTAGCAAAATCGGCAATTCTGATCGGCAAATCTTTATAGCTTCGCATTTTTGAAGCAAAAATCTGCGTGTGTTGAGGACAATTCATCGGTTTCAAAAAATATTCTTCCGCAGTATAATTTGAGATAACTTTCAACATGTCATCCTTGAATTTTTCATAGTGGCCTGAAACTTTGAAAAGTTCTGCCTTATTAATATTTGGAGTATGAACTTCTTGATATCCGATGCCACGTTGCAATTCATTGGAATAGTTAATGATTTCTCGGCGTATGGTTGCTCCTTTGGGGGTATAAATAGGTAGTCCTGGCCCGACAAGATCAGAGAAAATAAATAAATCTAATTCTTTTCCCAATTTTCGATGATCTCTTTTTTCTGCCTCTTCTTTTTGAGTTAAATATTCCTGCAGTTCTTTTTCCTGAGTAAAAACTACTCCATAAATTCTTTGCAATTGTTGATTTTTTTCATCACCTTTCCAATAAGCTCCGGAAATTCTGGTTAATTTTATTGCGTCTGCATTTATTTTTCCAGTGGATTCCAAGTGTGGGCCAGAACATAAATCTACAAAAGTTCCACTTT